>NZ_NCUL01000003.1:0-113500 GCF_002096455.1 Streptococcus oralis subsp. oralis
TAGCCTGTTGGAGCTGCTTCCTCATGGAAGGTGTAAGTACCTGGGGCCAAGTTGAGATCTTTAGACTTACCAGCTTCTGAAGTCCAGCTTTCTACGGCTGTGCCTTCTGCCTTATCGCCTTTGTAGATCTTAATCTCTGCACCAGCGATTTCTGTTCCACCAAGGCTAACCTTGCTGAAGGTAATCTTACGTGGAAGGTCATCGTCTTTGTCGGTTACAGTTACTGTTGAGCCATTTGTAACGACTTTGTTTTCTTCACCTTTAGAGTCTTTCTCACCAACATTTGTCACTTCCACTGTGCCATCATGTTTGACTTGGAAAGTGATGTCCGTTACTTTGAGGTAACCAGTTGGAGCGGCTTCCTCATGGAAGGTGTAAGTACCTGGGGCCAAGCTCAATTCTTTAGACTTACCAGCTTCTGATGTCCAGCTTTCTACGGCTGTGCCTTCTGCCTTATCGCCCTTGTAGATCTTGATTTGAGCGCCTGCGATTTCTGTTCCACCAAGGCTAACCTTGCTGAAGGTAATCTTACGTGGAAGGTCATCATCTTTATCAGTTACAGTTACAGTTGAACCGTTTGTGGCAACTTTGTTGTCTTCACCCTTAGAGTCTTTCTCACCAACGTTTGTCACTTCCACTGTGCCATCATGTTTGACTTGGAAAGTGATGTCGGTTACTTTGAGGTATCCGGTTGGAGCGGCTTCCTCATGGAAGGTGTAAGTACCTGGTGCCAAGTTGAGGTCTTTAGACTTACCAGCTTCTGAAGTCCAGCTTTCTACGGCTGTACCTTCTGCCTTGTCGCCCTTGTAGATCTTGATTTGTGCGCCCGCGATTTCTGTTCCACCAAGGCTAACCTTGCTGAAGGTAATCTTACGTGGTTGGTCATCGTCTTTGTCGGTTACAGTTACAGTTGAGCCGTTGGTAACGACTTTGTTTTCTTCACCCTTAGAGTCTTTTTCACCAACGTTGGTCACTTCCACTGTGCCATCATGTTTGACTTGGAAAGTGATGTCGGTTACTTTGAGGTAACCAGTTGGAGCGGCTTCCTCATGGAAGGTGTAAGTGCCAGGTGCCAAGTTCAAGTCTTTAGACTTACCAGCTTCTGAAGTCCAGCTTTCTACAGCTGTGCCTTCTGCCTTGTCGCCCTTGTAGATCTTGATTTGTGCACCAGCGATTTCTGTTCCACCAAGGCTAACCTTGCTGAAGGTAATCTTACGTGGAAGGTCATCGTCTTTATCGGTTACAGTTACTGTTGAGCCGTTGGTTACGACTTTGTTCTCTTCACCTTTAGAGTCTTTTTCACCAACATTTGTCACTTCCACTGTGCCGTCATGTTTGACTTGGAAAGTGATATCGGTTACTTTGAGGTAGCCTGTTGGAGCTGCTTCCTCATGGAAGGTGTAAGTACCTGGGGCCAAGTTGAGATCTTTAGACTTACCAGCTTCTGAAGTCCAGCTTTCTACAGCTGTACCTTCTGCCTTATCGCCCTTGTAGATCTTGATTTGTGCACCAGCGATTTCTGTTCCACCAAGGTTAACTTTACTGAAAGTAATGGCTTTTGGACTATCATCGTCTTTATCCGTTACTGTAACAGTTGAGCCGTTGGTTACGACTTTGTTTTCTTCACCCTTAGAGTCTTTCTCACCAACGTTGGTCACTTCCACTGTGCCGTCATGTTTGACTTGGAAAGTGATGTCCGTTACTTTGAGGTAACCAGTTGGAGCGGCTTCCTCATGGAAGGTGTAAGTACCTGGGGACAAGTTCAAGTCTTTAGACTTACCAGCTTCTGAAGTCCAGCTTTCTACAGCTGTACCTTCTGCCTTATCGCCCTTGTAGATCTTGATTTGAGCACCAGCGATTTCTGTTCCACCAAGGCTAACCTTACTGAAGGTAATCTTACGTGGACTATCATCATCTTTATCAGTGACTTTGATTGTTGAACCATCGGTTACGACTGTATTGTCCTCGCCTTTAGCATCCTTAGTACCAACATTCGTCACTTTAACTGTTCCATCATAGTTAACTTGGAAAGTGATATCCGTTACTTTGAGGTATCCAGTTGGGGCTGCTTCCTCATGGAAGGTGTAAGTACCTGGGGCCAAGCTCAATTCTTTAGACTTACCAGCTTCTGAAGTCCAGCTTTCTACAGCTGTGCCTTCTGCCTTATCGCCTTTGAAGATCTTGATTTGTGCTCCTGCGATTTCAACCCCACCAAGACTAATTTTACTGAACGTGATTTTACGAGCTACATCGTCATCTTTATCAGTAACTGTCAGAGTTGAATTTTGGGCTACAACACGATTGTCTTCACCTTTAGAATCTTTTTCACCTACTTTTGTCACTTCAACAGTACCGTTAGGTTTAACTTGGAAAGTGATACCCGTTACTTTGAGGTAACCAGTTGGGGCTGCTTCCTCATGGAAAGTGTAGATGCCTGGTTCAAGATTCAGTTGCTTAGGTTGGTCAGTTGAAGTCCAGCTCTCTACAGCTGTGCCTTCTGCCTTGTCGCCCTTGTAGATCTTAATCTGTGCACCCGCGATTTCATTTCCTCCAAGATTGACTTTACTGAAGGTAATCGCCTTTGGAGTTGTATCCTCTTTGTCAGTGATTGACAAAACAGAACCAGTTGTTACGACAGTATCTGTTGTACCTTTTTTGACTATTGTAATAGAACCATCAGCATTGACCGTGAAGGTAACATCATCAACATACTGATACCCATCTGGAGCAACGGACTCTGTTAGAGTATAGGTACCAGGAGCTAATTTAATCACTTTAGAAGTATTAGCTTCTGTTGTCCAGTCTGCTACAGGTGGAGCTTCTGGTCTTACACGATCTCCGCTGTAGATTTTAAGTTCGGCACCTGGGATTTCTTTCCCATTTGGATCCACCTTTTTGAAAGTAATCTCTTTCTCAGTTGGTGTCTTTGGAGGTGTCTTCTTATTTTCAATTCGACGTTCTACAGATTTATCTGAGCCAAACTCATCTGGAGAAATTTTAATATCTTCAGTTAGTTTGTCATAGCCAAAAGGAGCCGTTACTTCACGAATTGTATAGTTGTCTCGCAACAATTTACCTACACTAGCGTTACCATCAGGACCTGTTGTCAATCGTCCAACAACAGCTTGGTTACGATCACGAATCACTTCAAAAACTGCACCTTGCAAAGGTTGGCCTGCTTCGTTTACCTTATGAATTTTAATGGTGAAAACATATCCTTCCGCAACACCACCTGCAATCTGGTAGGTACGTGTGCTGGTTGATTGTTCATTCTCACTACCATTGTAGCTCATGTTGGCTACGTTCGTGATTTCCTCACCATCGACTAGATCATAATTCGCTTTAGCTCGATACTCGATCATATAACCAAAACCATTAGTATCTCCTAAAGGAAGGGTGAAACCATCACCATTCGCATTTACCACTAGTTGGTTTTTAAAGGTTTCGGTCATATCCTGAGCATCGGACCATTTCCAGTCTCCGTTATTCCAGCTCCAGTTTACTTTATAAATACGAAAAGTATCTGGTAGGAATGTCATATTTGGAGAAGAGAAAGCATCTTTGATAGTGACATCACTGTAGTTCGCCATATTGCGGTTTACAGTAATGTTATAACGGATTACATTTTTCTCGTCATCCTTGTATTGGAAGGAACTCTTTTCAATTTTAGAGTCGTATTTCCCTGGAGGGCCGTTGTAACGGATTTTCCCTGCAGATAGAACTCTATGTCCTACAGTAATATTGACATCAATGTCTTTTTCTTCTGAAACAACATCATGGTCAACTCGAACATAGACAAAGAATTTCCCCCTAACGCCAGAATTATTCTCAACAAACTTTGTGTAAGTGAGAGTAATTGTTTTGCTAGCTGCATCTAAACGACCAGTAGCTACAAGATTGTTAGAAGCATCTCGTAATTCAATGTCTGAAGAGTTTGAAAATGCAATCTCTGATGGCAATTGAAGTGTTGTTGTATCACCTTCATGCACCGTATTATCTGGCAACACGAAATCAGCCGTAAGACGGAATTCTTGCCAAATATCCAATCCTTGCGTTAATGCTTCACCAGATTTGTTCTCAACACCAACACTAGTGATAACATCATTATACTCTGCCGCACGTACTTGCGTAAGAGGAGCAAATGATTGGAGAATAACTCCCAAACAAAGAATAAGGATCTGAATCCAAGATCTTATTTTCTTGTTCATTTAATCTTCCTTTCTTATAATATTCAGTTGTAAATGTACAATGTAATAGTAAACTAAATGATTGTCCCCAACTAATCACCATTCTCCTTTTTCAAGCGAAAATTATTAGCCACATTACATCCACATTTTATCATACTATGAAGAAAAAGGCTAGAACTATCAAGCAAATTTTTATAAAAAAAATCCAATTTTTTCTTATCGTTTGAAATCGACTTTTTCACATCCGTATATTAACCGCTTTGTGTCTTTTCTTCTCCTATCATCGAAACAAAATCTGGTATATTTTACCGCCATTTTTTAAAAAATAAGTTCACCTCGTTTTGGATACCAGATAGTGTTTTTATCATTTTGGTTATCTGATTTCACAAACGTTAAATTGCTCTTTAGAGAATACTTCTACCCATTAAAAAGACCAGGATTCCCTGGTCTTTCTGAGATACATTTAGAAGAAATACTTATTCATTCTAGTCTTCTTTTTTACCTTTAGTGGCCACTAGACCTGCACTCAAACCAAGAAGAGCTAAACCTGCTGCTAGAGCTGCTTGACTTGCTGCACTTCCTGTATTTGGTAACTGTTCTTCTTGAGCTTGACTAGCTTCACTTGAGGAGATTTCTTTTGTATCTGCTTTTTCTGATACTCGTGGTTTTGTAGATTCTTGAGGTACTGGTTTAGTTGTTTCACTAGCCGTACCAACTTCTACAATGCGATCTTGAGCCATGACTTTATCATAGCTTTCTTTTTCAGTTCGCTTGCCATTTTCAACCTCGATCAAGTGAACACGGATACCTTTTTGACCTTCTTGGAGAACACGAGTTTGACCTACTGGAAGCTGATCATTCCTTTGTTCCTGAACCTTGAAATCAATTGTTTCTTCTTCGATTACAAGTTCTGGTCTGTTAAGGACTAGGTTTTTCACTTCATCTTCTGGAAGAGAAGTTCCTGGTTTTGTTCCAACTTCTACTATACGATCTTGAGCAGCGACTTTATCGTAAGTTTCTTTAAGATGACGTTTTCCATTTTCCACTTCGATCAAGTGAACACGGATACCTTTTTGACCTTCTTGGAGAACACGAGTTTGACCCACTGGAAGCTGATCATTCTTTTGTTCCTGAACCTTGAAGTCGATGGTTTCTTCTTCGATTACAAGTTCTGGTCTGTTAAGGACAAGGTTTTTCACTTCATCTTCTGGAAGGGAGGTTCCTGGTTTGGTTCCAACCAAGACGATGCGGTCTGTCGGTGCCTCTACCACTTCGCGAAGTTTTTCTTCCTTACTTCCATCAGGATTAATCGCTGTAAAGATACGTTCTTTACCAACTTTTCCTTCTTGTTCTACACGAGTTTCTCCTAGATACAGCGTTGAATCCTTTTTCTCAACTGTCTTGTAGGCCAAATCTTTTTCAACAAATTCGAGTTTTGGAAGTTCTTCTTGTACAGCAGCAACTGTCTTCTCAGAAACTGGTTTTTCCTTGGTCAACTGGATACGGTATTCCTTGACTTGTTTTCCACTTTCTGAAACAAGACGAACAAGTACTGGAAGGCTATCGTCTCCGCTATCTACAACTGTTGAAGCTACTTGATTGCTTTCTTCGACTGAGACTTTTGGACGTTGACCTTTATAGGTGATTTGGTAGTCTTGACGATCTTCAGCGAAGCCAGAAAGCTCTTTTCCATCTACAAGAATTTTTGATTGGGTACTTTCTTGAGGCAATTCACTCGGTGCAAGGAAGGTCATCTCAATCATCGCAACACCGCTCTTGTCAGCTTTACGATCCATACGCCATCTCATGGCTTTGGCTTTGACAGCTTTAAATGTTACGTTGATTTCATCACCAGCTGCAATGTCTTTGTCCGCACGATAAGGCACAGCTTCCCAGTTTTCTGGATTGTTAAATGGATGGGCTGCATCGTAGGCTTGGTAGTTTGAATAGTAGGTAGGCACTTCAAACTCTGGACCGACATAGCGTTCTAAAACGAGTTTAGATGGTGCATCCGTACCACTATCTGCAAAGAAGTGAAGTTTGGCTTGAGCAACAGTCCGTTCGACAATCTTACCATTTTCACGGAAGATTACACCTGCTGATACTTCTGGATTAGAAGATGGTGTTGGAGACCAGTTTGTCCAACGACGATTTTCTGAATGATTTCCGTCATTGAGATAGTCCACACGGTCATGGGAGTTTCTATCAATGTCGTTAGTGGCTGAAGCAAAGGCGCGGTTACTATTTTCATCATACTCTGGGTTATTTGATAGAGCTTCACCAAGTTTGTCTGTCACTCGTACAGTGAACTCAGCAACAAGATCACTACCTAGGACATGGCCTCGAACGGTAAATTGACCTGCTTTTGTCAGATTTTCTGCTGGAACTTCTTCCCATTCAACTGCCAAGTCTTTTGTTTCGTAACCATCTTTACCTGTGAAGTAAACAGGAACCTTAGTTGGCAATTCAAGTGGTTGTCCTACTTGTAGCAAGCGAGCTTGTTTGACCGCGGCAACTGGTTTACGAGAGAGCAAGTCTTTATTGCTTGTAAAGTGTAGACGGTATTCTCCTAGGATATCACCATTTTCAGCTTTCGCGATAACACGAACTGGCTCACCTTCACGAACGCTTGGAACGACGGTAGCGAGACCATTGTTGCTAACACTTGCTGTTACTGCAGGAACTTTTCCATCTACAGACTCAAGGTAGTAGTCTGTCAAATCTGGGTTAAAGTTTGCTAAGTCTTTACCGTCAACTTGGATTCTTGTTTGTCCTTGTTTAGCTGCCGCAACTTGTTTCGCAAAAATTTGTACTTCTGTGATAGACGTTCCTTTCTTGCTATCAAGTCGAACCATACGAATGCGAACCGCATAGGTCTCAACTTTATCAAAGCTGAAATGATTCATTTCTCCAGCTTTTAATTGAGCTGGTGCTTTGAGATTGCTTACCTCTTTCCAGTTTGCAGGATCATTAAAGGCATGGTTTTCCTCACCTACAAAGCTAGGGTTTTTAGGGGCTGTTGGAACGGTCTTACCGACATAATATTCAATCACATAAGACTTCGGTACACCAACTCCGTGGTCTTCGTGGAATCCGACACTTAGATTATCAACTGAACGTTTGCTCAAAATACCTGAATCTCCGAATAGGACACCAACTGAAGCTTCTGGATTAGTACGGTTCCAGTTTGTCCAACGGTTAGCTGGGCGATCATTAAAGGAAATCAATTTATCGTTGACGTTTGAAACAGGATCAGTTGGATTTGAGTCTGAAGCAAAGGCCAGTGGCAATTCTGAACCGGTCCATTGGTCAGAAATATTTGCTCCCTTCTCAGTTTGAGCAGATACGCGAACATGAAGTTTAGTTGTTAATTGCGTACCTTCTAGGCGACCATTAACTGTAAAGACACCTTCCTTGGCGTATTGCTCTGTACGAATCGCATCCCAAGTAACCTTAGCTGATGAAACGTGGCCATTTGAATCGTAGGTACGAACGCTTTCTGGTAATTGTGGTGCTTCTGCGATTGGAGTTGTCACACTGACTTCTTCAACTGAAACGATGCCTTCTACAGATACTTTAGCACGCGCTTCAAGGTCAATTCCTTCAACTTTACCTAGTACTTCAAATGTTTGATAGGAGTCAAGTTTTTCTTTCGGAATAGATTGCCAAGTGACTTTATGAGTTTTAGGGAAACCTTTGTCATACTCAACCGTTACTGTTGTTGGAAGAGTAGGTTCTTGATGCAAGTCTGTCACTACATTTACTGGACGGATAGATTGCGCAACCTTCGTCTCAGTATTGGCTTGGATAGTGAGTTCAACTTGGCCTTTAGCTCCCTCATATTCTGCTTTGAGAGTGACTGTTCCTGGCTTATGCAACTCAAGCATTCCTTTACGAACTGCGACTTCCCCTTCACCACTTGTAGAGAAGGTCACCTTATCTGCTGGTAGAACTGCTTGTGTTCCGTCTTGATAGTGTGCAAGGACAGACAATTTCACTGTTTGGTCTTCTTTAAGACCGTCAGCTTGCTCTACTTGTAAGCTCAAGTGGTCAATTTTTGGTGCTTCTTCAAGGAATTGAATTGCATATGTTTGAAGAGGTCCACCATCTTTTGGTTGAACATAGATGCTTGCACGCATGCCGTTTGCTGCACTTGCTTGGACTACAGTAACATCCGCATTTTCAGCACTTGCTACAACTTCTGGCAAGGATGCACCGTAAGCAAGAGTTCGATATTGCATTGGATTTTGAGTAGTAAGACCAGTGACAGATTCGCCACCAACCGTTACAGTTGGTACTGCAGGTGCCACAGGATTACCTTCTTCTACCACAAGGGTAGCGTGAATAGTCTCACCACCCAGTTGACCAGTCATTTGAATACGTGATCCTGCAACTGACAGTTTAGCTTTATCTGCTTCCGAAATCTCCCACTTATCAACTTCGTATTCTTGTACGCTTCCATCCGTAACAGCAATAGAAACGTATTTGTCAACAGCGCTCAAGTCTGTTCCTGGAGCAACACGCTTAACAGTTGGAAGCTCATTTGCGATTGCTAGAATTTCGACACGGGCCTCAACTTCGCGTCCGTCTGCCATACCTTTAACAGTCACAACTCCTGCTTGGCTCACATCAACTGAAGACCAAGTTACTGGACGTTTTTCACGACTGCCATCACTGTAGATAAAACCGACTGTCTTCGGCATTTTTGGCTCTTTCTCAATAACAGTACGTACTTTTGGTACTTCTGTTCCGAGAACGGTCTTTTCTTGGTCTTCTTTTTTACCAGTAAAGACCGTTACTTGACCAGATTTCAAGAGATCTGAATGGGCTGTTAGAGTGAATTTACCTGCTTGCTCAGTTGATTTAACAATGGCAACCCCTTTACCGTTAAAGGCTCTGCGGATCCAAGAACCATCAGGTTGTGCCTTGTAGCGTTCACGGCTGGCTTGTTCCCCATTATCAACACCGACCAGTTGACCTTGTCCATGCAATTGGAAACGAACCAAATTATTGGCAGTTGGTACCACATTTCCTTCACTATCTACGATTTCGTAGTAGATGTAGGTCAAGTCTTTTCCATCTGCTGCGATTGCGTGTTCTTCCTTGACGAGGCGAACACCTGCTGGTTGGCCTGCCGTCGTGATCTTATCACGTGCAATTTCTTTTCCAGCTTCATCGCGAGCTACAGCTTCTAAAGTACCTGGTTGGTACGCAACCTTCCATTCAAGATAGAGTTCCTTAGCATTGGCACCTTCTTGGTAAGTGCGGCCATCACTGGTTTGTTTCTTGTTGAACTTCTTAACTCCAAGAGATTGACCATTTAAGAACAATTCTACACTTGCAGCATTAGAGTAAGCGCGAACTGGAATCTTTCCTTGTGCATCTTCTACTTTAGAGGCCAAGTCTCTATTCTCCCAGTTCCAGTGAGGAAGAAGGTGAACCATTGGTTTCTTCTTGACAGAAACCCATTGGCTTTGGTAGAGATAAAAGTCATTTTTTGGAATACCGGCTGTATCTACGATACCAAAATAAGAGCTCTTAACGGGAGTTTGGTTTTGGTTGTGCCATGGTGTAGGTTCACCGATATAGTCCGTACCTGTCCAGATAAACTGTCCAGCATAGCCAGCGTTGTCACGGTCAAAGGTCCATGAAGCGGTTGCCGTTTTACCCCAACCAACACGATCATTTCCATAATCTGACTGTTCATAGTTACGATAAGCTTGGTTGCTATGTACCAATTCTTGTTCAGGACGATAATAGCTACCGCGTGTACGGGTTGCTGAAGATGTTTCTGAACCATAAATCAACCAGTTTGGATGTTTCGCACGAAGTTTCTTGTAGTTGTCTTCTGAGTAGTTGAAACCAACCGCATCCAGTTCATTAGCAATCTTCTCATGATCACCACTACCATCACCAAAGCGGAACTTATCTGCTCCCATAGTAACATAACGTGTAGTATCAACATCTTTAATCACTTTTACTAAGCGTTTAACCGTTGCAAGAGAGTGAGCATTACCATTGGCTTCACCGATTTCGTTTCCGATAGACCACATGAAGACAGCTGGGTTGTTTTTATCTCTTTCGACCATGGTACGAAGATCATAGTCAGACCATTTTTCACCTTTTCTAGCTTCTGGGTGAGTAGCGTCTTTTTCAAAGAAACGTCCGTAGTCATAAGGTTTCTTACCACCATACCAAGTATCAAAGGCCTCTTCCTGAACCAGCAAACCAAGTTCTGCTGCGATTTGCAAGGTCTGTGGACTTGCAGGGTTATGAGTTGTACGGATGGCGTTAACGCCCATCTCCTTCATTTGTTTGAGACGACGGTATTCTGCCTTATAGTTTTCTTCTGCTCCAAGCGCTCCGTGGTCATGGTGCAAGGAAACACCATGGAATTTAATGCGTTCACCATTCAAAGAGAAACCTTCATTTGGAGTCCAATGATAGTAACGGTAACCAAACAAATCTTTCTTAGCATCCACCAATTGACCATCACGGTAAACACGTGTAATCAATTCGTACAAGGCAGGTTTGTCATTTAAAACAGTCCAGAGTTTTGGTTGTTCAACTTCTAAGATCGCATCTAGGCTTGTTGATTCATGTGCTTTCAAGGTACGGCTCGCTGTACGAACCAAACCTGTTACAGCCTGACCACCACGTTCAACGATTTGATACTCTGCCACCAGTTCATGGTCTTTATCATCTGTATTGACGATTTTGCTGGCTACATGAGTTTCAACCTTACCATGTTGCTGTTGTTCTAGCTTTGGTGTTAAGATGGTTGTCCCATTCTTCTCAACATGAACTTTATCTGTCATTTGCAAGGTCACATCACGGTAGATACCGCTACCTGAATACCAACGGCTACTTGGTTGTTTGTTGACAGCATGGACAGCAATCACATTCTCACGGCCATCTTTGTGAAGGTATTTAGTAATATCGTATGAGAACTGGTTATAACCATTTGGATAATGTCCCACTAACTGGCCATTGACATAGACTTGAGAGTCCATGTAGACACCATCAAAGGTCACTCGAACATTTTTCTTGAGATCTTTTTCATCAAGTTTAAAGGTCTTGCGATACCAAGCTTCACCACCATTGAGCTGTCCACCCTCGTTTTGAGCAGGTGACTGATGGTCAAAATCATTAAAGATACTCCAGTCATGTGGAAGATCTAATTTTTGCCATGTTGATACGTCGGCATCTGATTTCACAGCTTCTTTAGGGTTCGCATTGAGTTTAAAGTGCCAATTTTGATTAAAATTCACTTTTCTATCTTCAATCATTTGATTCACTTCTTCATTTGTCGCAGCTTTCAACTCTTCCTTGACAGGCTTTTCTTGACTTGAAGCTTGAGATTCTACCTTTGGAGCTGTTTCTTCAGGTTTTAGAGATGCTTTCTCCTCTTTTGGAGCTACAGGTTCCTCTTCTTTCACCTCTGGTTTGCTTGCTTCAATTGGAGCAGCTTGACTTTGGTCGACACTTGCAGCATCCTTGTGCTCTGTTACAGCTTGATTTTCTTTTTCCTCCACTGCCGGACTTTCCTCTTTTGCTTGTTCAACAGTGTGAGTAATTGGAGTTTCATCCGCGAAAACTGGTGATTCTCCAATGACACTTCCTCCAAATAGAACCGCACAGGTTCCAATCATGACAGAGCAAGCGCCTACGGCAAACTTACGAATGCTGTAGACTCTTTTACGATTCCAATGGCCTTTTTCCATAAAATCCTCCTTTGGTAACCGCTTCCATTTATTTGTAAGCGTATTACTTTTTCATAGCCTTTTACCCTTATTTTATAAAATAATATAGGAAATTTCAATACCCTAAACACAAAAAATCATATTTTTGATTGTTTTTTCTAAAATTTGTAGAAGACTCAAAAAAAGTGAATGTAGATTTAGAACAAAAACAAACAAATTTTTGACACTCAGTTAAATAGTATAAAAAAAGTTCCTTTTGTAAGGAACTCCTTTTACTTATAATTAAAGATCCCCCCAGCCAACTTATCAGCTAGCTTGGGAAAGAGGGTATAAAACTTATGGGCTAGGTTCAACAAAACTGGGAGATTGAGTTCCCGTTTGTTTTTTCCTATGATTTTGACAATCTTTCTAGCGACTACATCTGGTTCTAAGAGAAAGCGGTCAACCGACTTGAGGTAGCTCCCATCTGGGTCAGCCTGATCAAAAAAGGCAGTACGAATCGGTCCTGGATTAACCGTCGTTAGATAGACACCATAGGGCATGAGTTCGAGGCGCAGCGCATTTGAAAATCCAATAGCCGCAAACTTTGTCGCTGAGTAAAGACTAGACTTGCTAGTCGCTATCAAACCTGCCATGCTGACGATATTGATGATATGCCCTTTTCGGTTCTCCTTCATTCGCGCCGCAAGGCGACGAGAAAGGTTCATCAGGGCAAAGGTATTGACCTCAAACATCTGGTGAATGTCTTGATCAGAGATCTGGTCGAAATCTTCAAAAATTCCATAACCAGCATTGTTAATCAAAACATCAATCTTGCCATAACGGAGATAGAGGTCAGCTACCAGAGCTTCTAGGGCTGAGTCATCAGTAATGTCGATTTCAATCCATTCCACATTAGGATTATTTCCATATAGTTGTGCTAGTTTTTCCTTGTTTCTACCTAGTAAGATGAGTTGGTCATTTGGCAAGAGTTTGACCATTTCTTGGGCTAAGCCACCACTAGCACCTGTAATGAGAATTGTTCGCATACTTATCCTTTTTCAATCTTTTAGATTTTCACTTCTTCCAAGTCTTTAACCACATGGACATTTTCAAAAACAGTTGCCGCATCTTTCTTGAGCTGACTGATATCTTTTGAGAGGAAACGAGCACTGATATGATTGAGCAAGAGGCGTTTAGCACCGGCTTCTGCTGCTACTTGTGCTGCCTGCATATTAGTTGAGTGACCGTGGTTGCGGGCAATCTTCTCATCACCCTTACCATAAGTCGACTCATGGACAAGAACATCTGCATTGACAGCTAGACGCACACTGGCATTGGTCTTTCTAGTGTCACCAAGTATGGTGATAATCTTACCAGGACGGGGCGCTGAGATATAGTCTGCTGCCTTGATTTCAGTGCCGTCTTCTAAGACAACATCCTGACCGTTTTTAATTTTTCCAAAGAGCGGTCCGAACGGAACGCCAGCAGCCTTGAGTTTTTCAGCATCTAAGGTTCCTTCTAAGTCCTTTTGCATGACACGATAACCAACACAGAAAATAGTGTGGTCCAACTCCTCTGCATACACAGTAAATTTATCGGTCTCAAAGATTCTCCCTAGAGAATCTTGGTCAAATTCATGGAAATGAATCTTATAGGGCAGGCGTGAACCTGACACACGAAGACTGGTTAAGACAAAGGACTTAATCCCTTGAGGTCCATAGATGTCCAAATCTGTCTGCTCTTCATTGGCCTGAAAGGCACGGCTAGAAAGAAATCCTGGCAATCCAAAGATATGGTCTCCATGCAAGTGAGTGATAAAGATTTTGCTAACCTTACGTGGTCGGATTGTAGTTTCCAGAATGCGATTTTGCGTTCCTTCTCCACAGTCAAAGAGCCAAACCTCGTTAATCTCATCCAAGAGTTTCAAGGCAAGACTTGAAACGTTGCGGGCTTTGGAGGGCTGACCAGCCCCTGTTCCTAAAAATTGAATATCCATTCGATACTTCCTAATTAATCAATATATAACATAGCAGTACGGTTTTCCGATCGGAAATAGCACTTGCCAGAAAAAGCTCTAGCTTCTTGCAGTAAATCCTCTTGGCTATAGCCTTTGAGACGTTTGCGACCATCAGCTAAACTTTCCAAATCAGTCAAAGCTGTGAGACTTTTTACGCTAACAACTTCCTCGTCCCCGACAGACTTCAAGTAAATCTTTCCAGACTCTTCAAAGACCAACTGATGAGGGAAAATCTGAGCAATTTCAAAGAGCAAGTCAGCTGTGATTGCTTCCTCAGTTTCTGAGAATATCCTTCCCAGTCCTTCACTCTCATAGCAAAATCCAAAAGATTTGCCAGATAAATTAAGACGAATAAAAGGCTTATTTTCAAAGGTGAAACTTGGATCAGCATTGTAGAGATTCAGTTCATGACTGACTTCTAAAAAATAATCCGTCGCAGCTTCAGGACTCTTTTTCTGGTAGAGTTCAGCAAAGTAGGCATTGACTACACTCGGAGGAGGTGTGATGAGAGCCAACTGCTCTTGCTCTGTTTTGCCAGCTAGAAGTTGATCCAGATAGACCTTATCCAAACTTGTATAACCCCCATACTTTAGAGCCAAGGTTTTAATATCAGTCATAAAATTCCTCTAACCTCCATTTGTTTTTCTCGGAAATGTAGCCTGTAATCACTTCTCCATCATCTTGGTAGTCACGATCTTCAAGAATCGCTACACTTTCCAAATCATGAATCTTGTAGGACTTAGAAAAAGGCACCCGTAGAGTAAAGGCTTCAAAAATCTCCTTGATTTTTTCTAAAAATAAAGCCTGCAACTGCTCACGGCTATCCTCAGACTTGGCAGAAATGAGGGCATAAGGCGTTTGAGTAGGCGTAAAATCCTCCACCAAATCCGCTTTATTGTAAAGAGTCAAGCGAGGAATATCCTCCATATCCAAGTCTTTCATAATGGACAGGACTGTTTTTTCATGCTCCTCGTGATAAGGATTGCTGGCATCGATGACATGAACCAAAAGATCCACATGCTTGCTTTCTTCCAAAGTTGACTTGAAACTGGACACCAATTCAGTTGGCAAATCCTGGATAAAACCAACCGTATCAGTCAAGGTAACCTGAAGATTGCCCCCAAGATGGATACTCTTTGTCGTCGCATCCAGGGTCGCAAACAGCTCGTCTGCTTCGTACTGGGTCTTACTGGTTAAGCTGTTCATGATAGTTGATTTCCCAGCATTGGTGTAGCCAATCAAGCCAATCTTAAAGGTGCTTGACTCCAAGCGTTTTTCTCTGACTGTCGCCCGATTTTTCTCTACCACCTTGAGCTGGCGTTCGATATCTGTGATTTGATTGCGAACACTACGACGGTTCAGTTCCAACTGACTCTCACCTGGACCACGGGAACCAATTCCCCCTGCCTGACGGCTGAGCATTATCCCCTGACCAACCAAGCGAGGCAAGAGATATTTGAGCTGGGCTAGGTGGACTTGGAGTTTCCCTTCATGGCTTCGAGCCCGCATAGCAAAGATATCCAAAATCAACTGCATACGGTCAATGACCTTGACACCCAGAACTTCCTCTAGATTGACATTTTGCCGTGGTGTCAGACGGTTGTTGACAATGACAGTAGTAATTTCCTCAGCATCCACCATGAGCGCAATTTCTTCCAACTTACCAGATCCGACAAAAGTCTTGGAGTCATACTTTTCACGTTTTTGCCTGTAGCTATCTACAACGACTGCTCCAGCAGTCTTAGCCAGACTGGCCAGCTCTTCCATGGAGAGGTCAAAATTATCCATGCCTTGTAGCTCAACACCAATTAGCAGGACTCGTTCCTCTTTTTTCTCTGTTTCAATCATGTAAAAACTCCTCAATCTGACTTAGAATGCGGTCCTTCACGCCAGACTCTCCGATCTGATAAAAGGTGACCTGCATGCGATTACGGAACCAGGTCAACTGACGCTTAGCAAAACGACGAGTCGCCTGCTTGAGACTCTCGCTTGCTTCCTCTAAAGTCTGCTCCCCACGGAAATAAGGAAAGAGTTCCTTGTAACCAATGCCTTTAGCTGCCTGCACATCTGGATAATGGTCAAAGAGCCACTTGGCCTCATCCAAAAGCCCAGCCTCAAACATCAGATCTACTCGGCGATTGATACGTTCATAAAGCTGACTGCGTTCATCATCCAAGCAGATAATCAAAGGTTCATAAGGACTTTCCTGATTTTCCAAATCCTGACCAAAATGGGCAATCTCCAAGGCACGCATAGCACGACGACGGTTAAACTGGGGAATTTCAAGACCTGCTTGCTCCACAAGATGGGCTAATTCCTCATCTGAATAAGGCTCCAAACTAGCCCGATAAGCTACAATCTCCTCATGAGGTGTTTCCCCACCTAGATGGTAGCCTTCTAACAAGCTCTGGATATAAAGCCCAGTCCCACCAGCGATAATGGCTAGCTTGCCACGGCTTTGAATATTCTCAATAGCCTTCTTAGCTTCTGAAACAAAATCAAAAGCCGAGTAAGACTCGGTCACCTCTCTGACATCAATCAAATGATGAGGAACAGCTGCTTGCTCCTCTGGGCTAGCCTTGGCCGTCCCAATATCTAGCCTTCTGTATACTTGCTGACTGTCACCGCTGACCACCTCTCCACCAAAGCGCTTAGCTACTTCAATAGCAAGGGCTGTTTTCCCAACAGCAGTCGGTCCAACAATCACAATTATTTTTGTTTTCATCTTTTTTCCTTGAAAAATTTCCATTTTTTCGTTACTATTATTATATCACAAAAAGTTAAGTCAGAAAAATGCTACCACTTAAGGAGCCTGGCTAATCGGAAAGATAAAGGAGGAAGACTCATGGCTAAAGGATTCGCTAAAGGTCTTGTAACAGGTGTCGCAGGAACTGTCGCTGCCGTTGCAGGTGCAGTATACGCAATTAAAAAGAAAGTGATTGAGCCAGAAGAGCAAAAAGCAGCTTTCATCGAAGAAAACCGTAAAAAAGCAGCTCGCCGTCGCGTATCACATTAAGCAACAAAAGAAGTTGGGGATAAACTTAATTTGAGGAGAATGCCCAATAAATATTTCCACAATAAAACACATAGTATCAGGTATTCAAAAAACTGATACTATGTGTTTTTTGATTTCGACGACTTTTAACCCATACTTTATAATTAAAAAGTAGAAATCGAATTGATAAATAAAGTATGAATCTATATTACGAAAGTTAGACAGAAAATTTCATGATTGAGGTGTAAATTAAATATGTTTGCTACTATTCTTTACTTATATTATTCATAAAAAGGCAATATTGAATCTATTAAATTTACAATATCAGATTTTGTAATAACGTATATATACACAATGATGTTAACTGTCATCCAAATGCAAACAATTCGCGTACTAATAATTTTACAAATGAACGAGACATACTTTCCTCTTTTTATTGATTGTCACTGAGACAAATTAATTACTTTGTCGTATTGTGCAAGTGTCTCCTCATCATAATGGTGGATTACCTCAACCAAGGTTTGTGGAAGGGTTAATAAGATATTTGAAATTTGTTTTGAATTCACTTTATCAAGATTGGCTTTAACCTCGTCTGCCAAAATCAGATCACTATTATGATACAAACTGCGAGCGATTTCTATACGTTGCTTTTCCCCACCAGAAAGATGATTTCCATAAAGAAGATGTCCCTTTAAAAATTCTAGATTTACTCGATTAAGAATCAGGTCCATCTTTATATTATCCATCGACTCTCCAAGGGTAATATTCTCCTCAAGTGATAAACCATCAAAAATATAGGAATCTTGTAAAATATAAGAAGCTGATTTGGCAACTTGCTCTTGATTTAAGATCTGACCAGCATAAGTCACCTTCCCCAAATCTGGAGATAGTTGCCCATAGATGAGGTTAAGTAAGGTTGACTTACCACAACCACTTGCACCTATTAGAGCAATTTTTTCTCCTTTTTTAATTTCAAATGATAGATTTTCAAAAAGTATATTATCTTCAAAACTTAAACTGACGCAATCAACTAAGATAGGAAAAAGTGATGTTGAAGACAGGTCATCTGTTTGTATAATCGCATCTTGAAGTAGAAAATCATAACGATTCCTAAGCTGCTTGCTTGATTTATAGGTATTGATAAAATATGACAATTCATTGAATTGATAGCCTATGTTATGAGATACTAGATAAATTGCAACAAAACTAGCTCCTGACAAATAATTATAATAAGTCATTATACCACCGATAATGATGGGAACTACCGAACAAAATGCGTCAATACTATTAATGAGAATATTATTAATCGTACGTTGTTGTTCATAACGAATGTCCTGATCAATTCTCTTCGACAAGGCTCTTCTGAAAAGAGAATAGAAGAAATCCATAGCACCGTAATTTTTAATCACACTCTCTCCACCAATGATATTCGTTGTCTGAGACAAGTACTCCTGATTCGACGTCGCTTTTTCCTCAGAAATAAGGGCTAATTTTTTACTACCTATACCACTACAGAGTGCAGGCATAGAGTAAAAAAAGATAAATATCCAGCCCAACCAAAAATTTGTTGTCAATGCATATACAATGGAAACTATTGTAAAACCAACTGAGGAAATAATAATGACTGCTGGTTCGAGATAAGACGTTTCTAATTGTTTGACATCGTTTTCAAGATTGGATAGGATATCCTCTTTTTTACTATTTTTATTATATAGAAAATGCTCAAACAATTTATATTTCATGATCCAAGTGAAATCTGCTACTAACTTGGCATAATAATACCTTTTCCCAGCCAATCCAATAAGAATAAATAAATTACCAATTATACCTACAGTAAGGGCTATCCATAAATCATCCAGAATCTTCTTCTCAAAACTGGCTATAATCATCGATACCAAGGTTGGTGTGATGATAGCCTCTAACCACGTAATAGCAATGAAAATAAAATAGAGCACCAAATGTTTTTTTGTGATGAACTTTTTAAGCATATCTAATGAACCTTTCAAAATTGTTAACTAATTTTGTTAAACGCTCTTTATCCTTACTCAATTCAATAATTTTATAAATACAGTATTCCATTAAATCTTGTTTTTTACACTCAATAAATTTTCCTTCTTCAGAAATAATTGATGAATAGCCATCAATCATATTTGCGACACATTCCATGCACATTCCTCTACACCAACAATCTTTACACTTAGAAAAGTTATCCTTATTATTGAATTGTGTAACTTTATCACTGCTATGGGTCCCCCAAAATCTAAAGCAAGATTTAGTTGATCCATCAACATCAAATGTTATTGTTGTTTCTGGATCAATATCATCACAAAACGATTCTATCTTACTTTTAAAAATCATTGAAAGTAGCACATCATAAACAATCGGGCTAATGTAGTTTTTAACATTATTATTGATAATATCTTCGAATGACTGATCGATAAATGTTTTTCTATTTTCTTCAGTCATTTCCATTTCTTTAACTATTAGAATTTTATTTTTGCTAAATACATTATTGATATTAAATCTAACACCCATATCAGTAAAATATCTATAGATATCCCCTTTTTGAAATCCAAGTATTTGATGCATCCGCGTGTAAGTAGAAGCGACTTCAAAATTTTCGTAATCTATTTCTTTTAAATACTGAATAAAATTCAATGTTCGTCTATGACTTCCCTTGCCTCTTAACTTATCGTGAATCAATTGTGGGCCATCAAGGCTAACTGTTAAAAAAGGATGATAATTGTTAATCATCATTTCAACTTTCTTATTTAGGATGGTACCATTTGTCACAGTTTCAATTTTTTGAATCTCAATATTTTTAGATAGCTTTTCAATAATATAAACAAACAAATCAATATTTAAAAACGGCTCGCCTCCAAAAAGGATTAATCTCTTTATACATTGAATTCTGCGAGAGACTAGCTGATCAATAATTTTATCTGCTGTATCAATATTCATCAGTTGATTCATCATTCCGTAATTACCACCATCAGCATAGCAGTATGTACATGAAAGATTACAGTTATTTGAAATATTGATTACTACTTTTTTTAAAATACTATAATCGTTTTCTTTTTTGATATTATTATTCAAATCATCTATTGAAGTTGATAAAGTAAAGGTTTCAGAATTAAAATAAAGAGTATCAGATTCTGTAATAAATGCTTTTAACATAATTATTCCCCCTATATAACATAGAGAGGGAATAAAAATCCCTCTCACAATAAAAATAAGATAGTCGTTACCGACCTCCACCACAAGAATGACTAGGGCCGCAATCATGAATAACATAGGCTGATTTATTGGCTAGTAATTCTTCCAAATCGATAATTTTGAGATTATCCATTTTATTGTCCTCCTTTATTTGATGATATGATTATATCATTCAATAGTTCAGTCACAATTTCTTTCCCATATCTGCTTGACGACTGTCCTCCCCTAAAACTTTTTTTAAATGTCCTTCATAAATCTTTGCTAAGTGGTTACTGCCTGCTAATTTTATTGCTCCAATACATTTTTTCATTTCAATAATTGCAATCTTATTTCCGTTTTTTTGATAGCGATAAAGGTTTTGAGCATAGAGAAAAATGAGTCTTTCATAAATTTCTGTCTCGATAAAAAAGCATTGTTTCAATTGTTTTTCAAAATACAAAGCATCCATAAACTTTTTCTTTTCAATACAGGTAATATAAGCATTAAGCAACATGGTTGAAATCAGGCGTCGATTAATAGGAATTTCTTTATAAAAATCTGATCGTCTAGACATTTCTCTTGCTAAAACCATAAAAACATCATGTTTTAGAACATCCAAAGTATTCATGAAAATCAACAATTCATAATATCCCCAATATTCAACACCAAATAGATAATCGGTTAAATCATCCAAATCTGTTTCATTATAGTATTTTTCTCCCGATAAATCCTGAAGGCGAATTTTAACTAAAATGGTATTTATATGATGAAATTTCTCTCGTTTTCCTTCATTTTCCATTTGAGATATCAACAATCTCTTCATCCCTTCAATGTCGCGAGTCGTTACACATTTCCTAACCTGAGCTAATAGTTCATTTAGTTCATCACGATGAAAATCATGAACGGCATACATAAATTCATCAATTGGCATGTTAATTTCATTTAGAATATGTATAAACTTTGAAATGGTTAAATCCGTTTCTCCTTTTTCGAAACGTGAAAGCTGAGATGTTGATATACCAGCCTTCGTGAGATCCTTTAACCGCAATCCTCTTGATTCTCTAAACTTTTTAAAAATTTCTCCAAAATTTTTCATTCTGAACCTCCATCACGCATATATGGGAATATATTTTATTCACCCCAATAATAACATATAATAAAAAAAAACAAAAGTGAGGATTACACATGAAAAAACAAAAAATATTACCACTCCTACTCTTTTTACTAGAAGGAATTATTATTATCGGAGTTGGATAATCTTAATTTCTAAGGAGAGTTTTGCCTAGACTGCTCATCGATAAGTACTGCTGAGCGCCGGCTTATAGTTTGGAGGCAGGTAATGTACGTAACAGTCAGGTATTGCCTGCCCTCTTTAGCTAGATAGAAAACATCAAACTTTCTTACATTATCGCGAATTCCAGTTACAAAACTCCCATTAAACTTAAGTTCTTACTGAATTAAGACATCACTCCTATCTCTCCTTACACTCGTCCTAACAGACAGAAGGATATGCTTAGTCCGAAAAAGTTTAACTATAGTCAGCACAATGACTCCTATACCTGTCTTAAAAAGGCTTTTCGCTAGACCACTACAGTTGACGAAAAGCCTGCTTTTGCAGATTATAAATTTGAACTTTATCCTCATAAATTACAACATAAGAAAACACCTCATAAGTTAGATTTTTCTGTCTAACTTATGAGGTGTTAGTCATAGAAGGATATTTACATTTTTCTTAAATAGCCAAATCAAACTTCAGCTGCGGCTTGACCGGATTATAGTCAACCAACTCAAAGTCCTCGGCTTTGATATCAAAGAAATTGGTCCCATCTGGCACATTCAAGACCAAACGAGGTTGGCAATTTGACGGTTCACGACCAAGCAACTCCTCTGCTTGTTCAAACTGATTATCATAGATATGGAGATTGTTGATAAAGTAGAAGAACTTCCCAACCTTCCATCCAAAATGCTTGGCAATCATCATCTGCAAGGCTACGTACTGCATAGCGTTAATGTGGTGTGCCACCAACATATCATTCGAACGCTGAGTCAAGGTCGCATCCAGATAGATGTCCCCATCAACGCGACGAACATCAAACATGGTCTGAAAGGCGCATGGAAGAAGACCATCTGTCTCCTCAAAAGCCTCATAATCCCAGAGCGAGATGATATTGCGACGATTCCAAGGGTTGGCTTCCAACTGTTTGAGAATTTTATTGATGATGTCGTGTTTCTTAACAACTGCCCCATAGCGCTCACCGATAGTTCCCGTATCTCCCACTTCCCAGTCATTCCAGTAGTGAACATTGTACTTGTCATTGAGCACTTCTAGGCTATTAGACTGGTCTTGGTAAATCCATAGAACTTCCTTGATGGCGGATTTGATTGCAATGGGTCGCAGGGTTGTGATGGGAAATTCCCCTTTTGCCAAGTCATACTCTGCAAAAGCACCAGTCACATACTTAGAGTTAGCAACTGTTCCGTCCTTGTACTTAGGACGTGCTTGTTCAGAAAAGACGCCGTCTTTGAGGATTCGTTCAATATTCTCTTTAAAAATCGTATCAGCTTTTGTCATTTACTCTCACCTCATTTATTGTCCTAACTAGTATAGCATAAAAAAAGAAAGGAGGAAAATCACTAGCTTTAAAGTAGTGTTTTTCCCCTTTTTATTATCTTATTGCAATACAAGTGATGCTGCTCCGATAACTCCAGCGTCATTTCCTAGAGTTGCAAGAGCTAGTTTAGTTGTTGTGCGTACTTGTGGGAAGGTATTTTCGTCGTAAACCTTTTGAACACCTTGTAGAAGGAATTCTCCCGCAGCGGACACCCCACCACCGATAACGATTGTTGATGGGTTGAGGATTGATCCGATGTTAGCACATGCGATTCCCAAGTAACGTGAGAAGTTACGGTAAACGATCAAGGCAAGGTCATCTCCTTCTTTTGCAAGGTCAAAAACAGTTTTGGCTGTTACTTCTTCACCGTCATCTATCAAGCGTTTCAAGGCCGCATCGCCTTCGTATTCATCTGCATAGCGACGAGTCAAGTTGACAATCCCTGTTGCAGAAGCAACTGTCTCAAGACAGCCTTTTTTACCACAGGTACATGCGATTGGTTGGTCAAAGTCAACAGTGATATGGCCAAGCTCTCCTGCTGCACCAGCAACACCATGAAGCAATTTGCCTTCTGCCACGATACCACCACCAACACCGGTACCAAGTGTCATAAAGACAACGTCTGGTTGGTTGTCACCAGCACCCATCCAGCGCTCACCAAGAGCAGCTACATTGGCATCATTATCAATGAAGAATGAAATCCCCAAGGCTTTTTCAATCTTTTCTTTAATCGGTTGAAGGGTTTTCCAGTTGAGGTTGTAGGCACCGATAACAGTCCCTTTTTCACGGTCAACCACACCAGGTGATCCCATTCCAATACCTCGGAAATCCGTAGCTGACAATCCAAGCAAGTCCAAACGATGCTGAATAGACTCAATCATATCATCTACAATATGGCTTCCTTCGTCCAAAATATTGGTCTTAATAGACCATTTTTCTTGGATTTCTCCCTCTTGAGTTAAAATTGCGAACTTGACAGATGTTCCACCAAGGTCAATCCCAATAATCTTTTGACTCATCGTCTTCTCCTTTTTAATTGAAAATGCTTACAGACATAGTATAACAAAATCGTCTCTTTTGTGCAAAGGTTTGCAGGCTACAAGCCAAAATTAAAACATCTCATTTGCTTCACTATTTGTAAAAATTAGTCACCTAAATGTTGAATGGCATAGTTTGCTTCTTCTTTGGTAAATTTGTCAATACTAGGAGAAGTTAGCCAGTCATAAATTTTCGTTTTTGAGAAATTGTTATGTTTTCGGTATTGTCTTGCTTTAGCTAAGGCATTTGCCTTATAGTCTGCTTGCAAATGATTGATAGCATATTGTGCAGTGTCACTATTAAAACCTTCAAAAATTAACATCTCATAAATTCTTTTTTTTGACAAATGAATCTCATTATAACCTTGTGCTCTCTTTAAAGCTGCTGAGTATGGATTCCCGGCTGCTGGTTTTGGTTGCCACACACCATCGTATCCTACATAGTAACGACCACCATCTACCCATTTGTCCCTAGCCATTTTACCATCTGATTCAACATAATAACGGCCACCATCTACCCATTCATTCTTGGCTAACTTTCCATCTGATTTATAATAATAGTATCCTACCCATTTATTGCGAGGATAGCTGCCTTCTGATGGTAGATTAAGTTTTTGAATAGCATAGTTGGCTTCTTCTTTGGTAAATTTGTCAATACTAGGAGAAGTTAGCCAGTCATAAATTTTCGTTTTTGAGAAATTGCTATTTTTTCGGTATCCTATTGCTTTAGCTAAGGCATTCGCCTTATAGTCTGCTTGCAAATGATTGATAGCATATTGTGCAGTGTCACTATTAAAACCTTCAAAAATTAACATCTCATAAATTCTTTTTTTTGACAAATGAATCTCATTATAACCTTGTGCTCTCTTTAAAGCTGCTGAGTATGGATTCCCGGCTGCTGGTTTTGGTTGCCACACACCATCGTATCCTACATAGTAACGACCACCATCTACCCATTTGTCCTTAGCCATTTTACCGTCTGATTCAACATAATAACGACCGCCGTCTACCCATTCATTCTTGGCCATCTTACCATCTGATTTGAGATAATATCTACCTACCCATTTGTTGCGAGCGTAGCTGCCTTCTGCTGTTAGATAATAATATGAACCATAGTTTTTATCATAAATCCAGTCACTTTTAACCTTTTTTCCATCAGAATCAACATAATAACGACCACCATCTACCCATTCATTTTTAGCTCTCTTTCCATCTGATTTGAGGTAGTAATTTCCTACCCAGCCAGACTGAACTTTAGATTGTGATTTATCCTGTTTAGGAGTTGTTTCTTTAGTTTTTTCAGCCGGTTTTGGTGCTGGTGTTTTTGGTTTATCAGCAGGTTTTTGTGCTGGTGTTTTTGGTTTCTCAGCTGGTTTTGATGCTGGTGTTTTCGGTTTCTCAGCAGGTTTTTGTGCTGGCGTTTTCGGTTTCTCAGCTGGTTTTGGTGCTGGTGTTTTCGGTTTCTCAGCAGGTTTTTGTGCTGGCGTTTTCGGTTTCTCAGCTGGTTTTGGTGCTGGCGTTTTCGGTTTCTCAGCTGGTTTTGGTGCTGGCTTTGGCGCTGGTTTTGGTTGCCACACACCATCGTCTCCTACATAATAACGACCACCATCTACCCATTCATTTTTGGCCATCTTACCATCTGATTTTAGATAGTAATTTCCTACCCATGCGTTTCGAGCGTAGCTACCTTCTGCGGTTAGATAATAATAGGATCCATAGTTTTTATCATAAATCCACTCAGCTTTAGCCATCTTACCATCTGATTTTAGATAGTAATTGCCTACCCATGTGTTGCGAGCGTAGCTGCCTTCTCCTGTTAAATAATAGTATGACCCATAGTTATTGTCATAAATCCATTCATTTTTAGCTCTCTTCCCATTTGATTTGAGATAGTAATTACCTACCCATGCGTTTAGAGCGTAGCTACCTTCTGCGGTTAGATAATAATAGGATCCATAGTTTTTATCATAAATCCATTCACTCTTAGCCATTTTACCATCTGATTTAAGATAGTAATTGCCTACCCAAGCATTTTGGACATAGTTTCCCGAAGCATTTAGATAGAAATAAGAATTAGCTTTTTTATCAAAAATCCACTTATTAGTAACTTTAGTACCATTTTCATAGTACGATGAGCCTACCCAACCAGACTGAGCTGTAGATTTGGACTTATCCTCTTTAGGACTTGTATTTTTAGGTTTCTCAGCAGGTTTTGGTGCTGGTTTTGGTGCTGGCTTTGGCGCTGGTTTCGGCGCTGGTTTTGGTTCTGGTTTTGGTTCTGGTTTCGGTGCTGGTGTTTTTGGTTTCTCAGCAGGTTTTTGCGCTGGTGTTTTTGATTTCTCAGCTTGATTTGACGCCGAAGTTGTATTCTCTTTTACAACCTTACCATTTTTAGATGCATCCTTTTCTTGAGCAGAAACATGCTGAGCCGAAAAAGGAAAGTCTCCAGTTGTATCTGATAATGCAATAAGTCCCAGTGTTGCAGTTGCTAAGCTGGTTACTAAAATTTTTTTTGATTTTTTCATAAAAATCTCCATTGTTTTAATGATTTATACCTATAGTATACCATATACTTAATTTTTTTTACATTCAAATAATAACTATTTATGAAAGCCCTATTTTAGAATGAAGTGCAACACAAAAGACATGTTCATCTGATATACTAGAGTTGCGAAAAACAGTATAAAGGAAGATGAACATGTCCACTAATTATTCTCATACAAGCACTTATCTGAAGCTGAGCGAGTAGAAATTGAAGCTTATTTAAACGTAGGATTCAAACCTGCTGAGTTTGCTCGTAAACTGGGGGAAACTGCTCTACTATTACTCGTAAAATGAATCGTGGTTCCATAACACAAGTGAAATAAGTCAATGGGCAGAAGATCTATTACTTACACCATTATGCAGATGCTACCCATAACCGTTATCAGTATGCTAGAGAAGCCAGCTATTATTTGAAACTGGATCGTTTATCGGACGACTTTCTGAAAGAATTTACAGAACTAATGGGAGAGAAACCAACGGGACATAGCATAGATGCCTTTGTTCACACCTATAAACTCCAACCTCTTTTTGAAATTGGAAAATTCATTCTGTTCTGAGTGAAAAGACAATAGGAGAACCTTCTATTTTGAACTTGGCTATAGTCCGCAAAAAAAGCTGTTTGAGCTCACTCAAACAGCTTTAAAGATACTCTCTTAATTAGAGGAACAACTTTGTTGCACTTGACTTATCAATCAGTGTTAAAATAGTTATTCTAAATAATTAGTCACCCAAATGTTGAATGGCATAGTTAGCTTCTTCTTCAGTAAATTCTTCACCATAAGGCGAAACCAACTGATCGTATATTGCATCTTTCGATTTATTAAATTGTTTTTGGTAAATTTTAGCCTTTGCTAAGGCATTTGCCTTATAGTCTGCATTCAAATGATCGATGGCATATTGTGCGGCATCACTTGTAAATTTTTCTCCATATTGAGAAGTCAATTGTTTGTACAAACGCTTCTTAGACATATTTGCCCACGAATTGTAATTTTTTGCTTTCTCAAGAGCATTTGCATAGTCTGTTTTAGTCTGGTTAGAGCTGGACTGGCTAACTGACTGATTTTGCCATAAGCCATCAGAACCTACAAAGTAACGTCCACCATCAACCCATTCATTCTTGGCCATCTTACCATCGGACTTGAGATAGTAATTTCCTTGCCAACTGCTTTTAGCATATGATCCGTCAGATTTGAGATAATACCAGCCTTGGTAGCCTCCATCATAAATCCACTCGCTTTTAGCCATCTTACCATCGGACTTGAGATAATAATTTCCTTGCCAACTGCTTTTAGCATATGATCCATCAGATTTGAGGTAATACCAGCCTTGGTAGCCTCCATCATAAATCCACTCGCTTTTAGCCATCTTACCATCGGACTTGAGATAGTAATTTCCTTGCCAACTGTTTTTTGCATAAGTACCATCTGATTTGAGGTAATACCAGCCTTGGTAACCTCCATCATACACCCACTCGCTACTAGCCATCTTACCATTTGACTTGAGATAATAATTACCTTGCCAGCTGTTTTTTGCATAAGTACCATCTGATTTGAGGTAATACCAGCCTTGGTAGACGTTGTCATAAAGCCATTCATTTTTAGCCATCTTGCCATCGGACTTGAGATAGTAATTTCCTTGCCAGCTGTTTGTAACATATGATCCGTCGGATTTGAGGTAATACCAAGCACCGTCACGATTCACCCAACCACTAGTTGTTCGACTAGATTGAGAATGAGATTGACGTGGTTTAAAAACACCTCGAGGGGCTTTTGAGCGTTCACAGGCAACTCCGTCACCATCTTTGTCTAGTCTAGAAGAATATCCAGGCTCTCCTCTATGAATATCAGAGTAGCCATTTTGCCATGCTTCTGTGCAACTAGAAAAGTGAATTGTATCATTAGCAAAAGTCGGTTGAGCAAGTATTGTCAAAACAGATAAACTAGCTAGACTAGTTTTTAAAAGAAAAGTTTTTTTCATCATTTCCTCCTTTAAAAGGACATCGTTTTCTTTTTATTTTATCAAACTTAATTCAACAATTCAAATTATTTAACATATTTATCATGTTGTTTTTAAATTTAAAGAATCATTTAGGATTCACTTCCAACTCATACAAACCTCTGACTGCGTTACAGCCATAGATAGCTTCTGCTTGGTTCAAGTCTGCCAAAGTCAGAACTTTTTCCTCTACCTGTCCTCTTTCCAGCAAATGCTGGCGGTAAATTCCTGGCAAAATCCCTAGACTGATAGGCGGTGTGTAGAGCTTACCATTAATTTTTAAGACCAGATTTCCAATAGAGGTTTCTAATAGCTCTCCTACCACATTATGGTAAATGATTTCCTGTTCCCCTAAGCTCAAGTGCGGTCTGTGAGTGGTTTTGAAGTAGGTAAATGATTGATTCAAATCTGCTTCTTGCAGACAAAGTTTGGCTTTGCAGAAACTTGGACTGAGGGGTGCTAAGATTTGGCGACTGAGTTCTATCTCTCCAGATTTGCTGAGACCAATTCGCAAACGGTAGTCTTGGTGGAAATCACAAGCTTGGCACTCTTCCTCTATCTTTTGTCTCAGTTTTTTTGGATCAAGAGGATAGGCAAAATAACGGCTCGCCTTTGTCAGTCTTTCCAGATGTTGATCTTCAAACAGCAGGCTCTTCTGGCTGACTCTTCCTGTAGAAATCAATTTGAAACGAGCTTGTTTACGATAGAGAACAGCCGCCTTTTGATGAACTTCACGGTATTCAGACTCCCAGGTGCTATCCCAAGTAATCCCTCCGCCAACCCCATAGATGGCTTGGCCCTTGTGAAGTTGAATGGTCCGAATGGCGACATTAAAAATCCGTCGTCCATTTGGAAGCAAGAGACCAATCGTTCCACAGTAAACTCCTCTGGGTTGTAGCTCCAAGTCCTTGATGATCTCCATAGTCGCAATTTTGGGAGCTCCCGTTATGGATCCACAAGGAAAGAGAGAGCGAAAAATGGCAACCAAGTCCACATCCGGTCGTAACTGACTCTTAATGGTCGACGTCATCTGCCAAACGGTTGAATACTGCTCCACTTGGCACAGACGCTCCACGTGCTCACTCCCCACCTCAGAAATACGGTTCATATCGTTGCGCAAGAGATCTACAATCATCATATTCTCTGAGCGATTTTTAGGATCCTGTTCTAGCCAACTAGCCTGTTCTAAATCTTCTTGGTTAGTCACTCCCCGCTGGGTTGTTCCCTTCATTGGGCGAGTCGTTAATTCCCGGTCATTTTGCTCAAAAAAGAGCTCTGGGCTCATGGAAATCACTGCCATCTCGTCATGTTCCACATAGGCATTGTAGCCCGCCTCCTGCTCTACCACCATACGATTGTAGATGGCAAAAGGATTGTCACTTAAGTCCTGCTTGAGTTGGACGGTGTAGTTGACCTGATAGGTGTCTCCCTGACGCAAATGATGGTGAATCTGGGCAATAGCCTTTTCATAGTTTGCTTCAGACGTTACTTCCTGCCACTTTGAAGGCAGATCTACTTCCTCATAAGTCAGAGGAATAGGGGATGTTTCCACCCTATCGTGAACGGTAAAGTAAAGCAAATACTCGCCCAGTAGAGGAAGCTTGTGAACTGCTAGTTTTTCCTCAAAAGCAGGTGCAGCCTCATAGCTGACATAGCCCACCACATAATATCCCTGTTCTTGGTAGCTCTCCACCTGTGCCAGCAAGTCCGCTACTTCTGATAAGTCTCTCGTTTTTAACTCTTTGATCGGCTGGGTAAAAGTGTATCTCTCCCCCAAAGCCCTAAAATCAATCACTGTTTTTCTATGCATATCTTAAGTATAGCACAAAAAAGCCGACCTAGAACAGCTAAATCCAGCTTTGTTTACTGATTTCTATAACGAAAAAAATTCTCTACTTTACTTTTTCTACTTTTGGCAATTTTCCTTCAGATGGCGTCCCTTCTTCTTGTAAAAACTGATCTTATTTGGAGCACTTTACACAAAAATTCAACAAAAAAAGAACAGAGGAAGTCCTGGTATCTATACCATTTTTCCTCTGTCTTTTACTTTTCTTCTGTTACTACAGAATAAGTTCACGACTTTCTGATAGAATCTTGTGGATAGTGCGCACGCGCACCTCCGATTAATTTGGGACGACTAGCTAGAGCCGTTACGTGGGCGTGCCCAATCTCTCTCAAAAGAGGGCGAATCGGAACCTGAACATGCTTGACATGCATGCCGATTGCAGTATCTCCGATATCCAATCCAGCATGGGCCTTGATAAATTCAACCTCAACAGGATCCTGCATAAACTTGAAGGCTGCCAACTGACCCGAACCTCCTGCATGAAGTGTAGGAAGGACACTAACAATCTCCAAACCAAACTGCTCTGCCACCTGACGTTCAACAACGAGAGCTCGATTGACATGTTCACAACCTTGAACAGCTAGATGAATTCCTTTATCCTCTAGGATAGCTAGAATGGTTTTCACAATGATTTCCCCAATTTCTTGACTGGATTCCTTGCCAATCTGACCACCTATCACCTCACTAGAAGAAAGGCCCAAAACAAAGATAGCTCCTTGCTTTAAATTGGCCTTTTCTAATACATCTTCTACAATCTGGCTTGTTGCTCTTTGAATGTCTTTTTCCTTCATACTTGATACCTCTTTTGTCACTATCTATCATATCTTTTTTTACTGATTTTATCAAGGCCAACTAATCATTCTGAATTTTAAAAGCAAAACTCCCAGAATAGACTGGGAGTTAGCTAATTACTATTTTATTAATGTATATTTCAACTATCGTCCCTTTTGAAGGTACAGAATTGATCTTCATCTGGTAATTGTCTCCAAAATGAAGTTTGAGGCGTTGATCAACGTTTTGCAAACCAACTCCCCCACGTTTGAGCTGACTTTGACTGCTATCACCAGGATTTTGGAAACCAACACCATCATCCTTAATACGGATGACAAGCCCTGTATCCTGTCTCTGAACAGAAACTTTAATATGGCCCTGGCCTTCCTTCTCCTTGATGCCATGGTAAAGAGCATTTTCTACAAGAGGTTGCAACACCAACTTGGGTAAGACTAGGTTACCAAAAGCAGGATCTTCAGCAATCTCATACTCCAGCTTATCACCATAGCGTTGTTTCTGGATAAAGAGGTACTGGCGGACATGATTGATTTCATCAGAAAGAGAAATCAAATCCTTTCCTTGATTGAGCGCCAAGCGGAAATAGGTTGCCAAGGACTTGGTCACCTGAACCACTCGCTGACTATCCTGAAACTCAGCCATCCAGATGATAGTGTCCAAAGTATTATAGAGGAAATGGGGGTTAATCTGGCTCGACAGTGCTTGAAGTTCATACTGCCGGGTTGCTTCTTCCTGCCTGCGCACATCTGCCATCAACTGATCAATCTGATCCAACATGGCATTGAACTGACGAGTCACTTCTCTCAGTTCATAGGCATCAGCTTCCTTGGCACGAAGATTCTGAGCACCAGAAGCAATTTCCAGCATGGTTTCTCTAAGTTCCTTCAAAGGGGCAATCCAGCGTTTGAGACTGAACCACACCAAGCAGAGACAGGCAAGAAGAGATAAGGCACTAGCACCAAGCAAGGTCCACATGAGTTGACTCCGAACCTGGTCTAACTTCTCCAACGAAGACACGCCTATAACCGTCCAATCAGTTCCTGCAATCTGTTCCTGACTGACGTAGGATTGATGGTCTAGCGTATAGCCCTGCCCCGTCTCGATGTAGGGTTTCATAGCCTCCATTTCACTTGCTGAGCTATAGACAGTACGTTTAGGATGGTAGACAAATTCATGGTTTTCATTGATGATAAAGGCAAAACCCTGCTGGCCCAACTGGAGCTGGTTGAGATAGGCTTCCAGAGTTTCGTAGGAAATATCCAAACGAAGCACACCAAGATTGGCTCCCTTTGCATCAACAAGTTCTTGAGTGACAGAAATGACCCATTGACTATCTGATTTACGAGCCGGGGTCAAAACTGGCTTAGCTCCCTGATGAATGGCCTTTTGGTACCAATCCTCAGCCATCATATCAGAGGAGGTTTTCATCTGCACACTATCATCTGTAGAAATAACCTGACCGGATTTGGTGACCAGTACCACCGTTTTCAAGTCCTGGTCTGCCTTTAAGATGGTCAAAAACAGATCTCGGATTTCCTTTACCTTGTCTTGACTGGGATTCTCAGCATAGGCTAGGACATCTGCCTGCTGGGTCAAACTTGTCGAGGTGGTTTCTAATTTTTTGATATAAGACTGAATAAAGTGGCTAGTCTGGCTAATGGTCGTTTGGCTATTGCCCTCAATAGTGGTCTCAATAGCTGATGAACTAGATTGATAATAGAAAGTCCCAACCAGAGCTAGGAGAATGAGAAAGACCAGAAAGATGGAAATAACCATTCTGACTAAAAGAGAAGAACGCTTCATCGACCTTCTCCCTTCTTAAACTGACGAGGGGTCACACCTGCAATCTGTTTAAAACGTTGGGTAAAATAGTTCATATCTTCAAAGCCAACCTTTTCGGCTATCTGGTAAATCTTTAAATCCGTGGTCAGAAGCAAGAGCTTGGCTTGTTTAACACGTTCTCGCACCAAATAATCCTGAAAAGGCAGGCCCAACTCTTTCTTAATTAAGGAACTCAAATAAGTCGGACTAAAACCTAGGTCACTGGCCAAAGACTTCAAACTAAACTGACTGTCAGCCAGATGAGACTGGATTTTCTGGGCCAGATTTCCCTCAAACTTATCAGTTAATAAATCTTGTAACTGCTCTTCCTTTTCTTCCTTGTCTAGTTTTTGCTTGATTTTCCCCAACATTTCCTCAATATCCTGACGCGAAAAGGGTTTGAGCAAGTAGTCATCTACACCGAGTTTGACGGCAGATAAGGCATAATCAAAATCATCGTAACCTGTCAAAAAAACTAGGTGAACCTGAGGATAGGTTTCTCGGACCAGCCTGGCCAACTGGATGCCATTTAGCTGAGGCATATTGATATCGGTTAAAATGATATCCGGCACCTGTTGTTGAATCAAGTCCCAAGCCTGTCTTCCATTTTCAGCCTGACCGATGATTTCCATATCGTAGGCCGCTACATTAACCAGCTTGGTCAATCCTTGTCTTACCAGATACTCATCTTCTACGATTAAGATTGTGTAGGTCATGCTCTGCTCCTTTACCACTCACTAGTATCAGTATAGCAAAATTCTCCTCTAACTGCTTAGGAAAGACTTCTTAATCGACATAATCTAGTAAATAGGCATAACCTTTTTCTGACATTTGGTCTTTAGGAATAAAGCGGATAGAAAGGCTATTGATACAGTAGCGTAAGCCACCCTTGTCCTGAGGCCCATCTGTAAAGACGTGGCCAAGGTGAGAATCTCCAACTCGGCTCCGCACTTCCATGCGTGTCATATTGTAAGACTTATCTTCCTTGTAGGTAGCAACATCTGGGCTGATTGGTTGGGTGAAACTAGGCCAGCCACAACCAGACTCAAACTTGTCCTTTGATGAAAAGAGGGGTTCACCAGTTGCGACATCCACATAGATACCGGATTCAAATTTATCCCAGTAGCGGTTTGAAAAAGCTCGTTCTGTTTGATTTTTCTGGGTAACTGCATACTCCTCAGGTGACAAGGTCTTTTTCAATTCCTCATCACTTGGTTTAGGATATTTGCTGGCATCAATGACAGGGTAGGCCGCCTGATTGACATTGATATGACAGTAGCCATTTGGATTTTTCTTGAGGTAGTCTTGGTGATAATCCTCCGCCACCACAAAATTCTTCAAGTTTTCCTTTTCAACTGCCAGAGGTTGGTCGTATTTCTTAGCTACCTCATCAAAGACTTGGTTGATTACTTCCAAATCCTTGTCATCTGTGTAATAGACACCAGTACGGTACTGGGTCCCCACATCATTTCCCTGTTTATTTTTGCTGGTTGGATTAATGATGCGGAAGTAATGAAGCAGGATTTCTTTGAGAGAAATTTGATTAGCATCATAGGTAACATGAACAGTCTCCGCATGTCCTGTTTGGTTAATCAATTCGTACTTGGTTGTTTCCCCTCTACCATTTGCATAGCCTGAAACGGCATCTGTCACTCCAGGCACGCGTGAGAAGTATTCCTCCACTCCCCAGAAACAACCTCCAGCTAGATAAATTTCGTGCAAGTCTGCGTCTTTGCTCACTTCTGTTTTTTTCACTGTTTTTCCTCCTTGGCTAACTGATGCTTTCTCAATTTGCGAGCTATCTGTCTGCCCTGCATTTCGCATCAATAGAAAATAAAAACCGGTTAGGGCTAGGAGAATGACCCCTGCCAAGACAAACAATTTTACTTTATCGTTCATAGCCTTTCTCTACCCCATTTCCTTTAATGTTTTTAAAATCATATCCTTATCCATAAAACCTGGTTGCGTTTTGACCAGCTTTCCTTCCTTGTCTATAAAGGCTTGAGTTGGGTAAGAACGGACACCATAACTTTCCAAGAGTTTACCTGATGGATCAATTAAAACTGGAAAATTTTTATAATCCAATCCCTTATACCAGTTTTTAAAGTCTGCTTCAGATTGTTCCCCCTTGTGTCCAGGAGACACCACTGTCAAAACTACATAGTCATCACCAGCATCCTTAGCGATTTCATCCGTATCTGGAAGGCTGGCTAGACAGATGGAACACCAAGAAGCCCAGAATTTGAGATAAACTTTCTTGCCCTTGTAGTCAGATAAACGATAGGTCTTGCCATCTACACCTGTCAGTTCAAAATTAGCGACTTCCTGACCCTTAGTGGCAGTTTGTGAACTAACTTGTTCTGTTTTGGTTTGCTCCTTCATAGTAGACTCGTCTGCCATATTTTTAGCCGAACAGGCTGCCAAGCAACAGATTGAGCCTACTCCAAGGAGACATGTTTGCCATTTTTTCATTTCTTTTTCCTCTCTATTCAAATAATGTAGTCAAAATGGAAGCATTTCCCAAAAGCACCAAGATTCCCATCACGATAATGAGGAAACCACCCACTTTTTTGAGGGTCCCGAGATAAGGATGGAGTTTTCGGAAATGTTTCAAAACATAGCTGGAGGCGAGAGCTAGAACCAAAAATGGTAGTGCCAATCCCAGCGTGTAAACCAACATGAGACCAGCTCCCTGCCAAGCACCTGAGCCACCAGAAGCCGCCAAGGCTAAAACAGAGCCCAAAACCGGCCCTACACACGGCGTCCAAGCAAAACTAAAGGTCAACCCCAGTAAAAATGCTTGACTATAGCCGTTACCCTTTTGCCCCTGTCTCTTTAATTGTAGCCTTCTTTCCTTGTAGAGGCCCTGCAAATGTAGGACTTCCATCTGGTGTAAGCCCAAGAGAATGATAATCGCACCTGTCACATACTGAAACCAGGAAGTATAAAGCAAATTGCCTAAAAAACCAGCTCCATAACCCAGTAAGATAAAGATAAAAGAAATCCCCGCTATAAAGGCCAAAGTTCGCAATAAACTTACAACTGAGATTGAAAATTTTCCACTAGAAGCCTGTGCACCATCTTTGTCATCCAACAAGACCCCTGCATAGACTGGCAACAAGGGTAAAATACAAGGAGAAAAGAAGGAAAGAATTCCAGCAAGAAAAACACTGATAAAAAAGATTACATTGTCCATTGCCTTCCTCCATTCTTTGATTTGATAGGACTATTATAGCTCCAAAACTCCAGAAAAAACAGGGACAATGATAGGGAAAAATAGGAATTTAATCAGTTTATTCAGAAATCTGGCACAAAAAAAGCCAGACAAGGTCTGACTTTGGTAGAAACAGAAAAGAGAATCACCTGTCCTCCCTACTTATCTGGTAATAAATAAGGTCCGCAACGTAGTCTTTTCTCTCCACACCATTGGCAATGGTTTTTAGATAAGACATTCCCGCTTTTTCCATAACACGGCCTGAAGCTAGATTGAGACTAGCGTAACGAGCTCTGACTTTTTGAAAGCCTGCTTGAGTAAAACAAAAATCTAACACAGCTTTCAAGGCCTCTGTCATCATACCTCGGCCCCAATAGATTTTTCCTAAAACATAGCCAATTTCACAACTTAAATCTTCCTCGTGCATTTCAATGATGCTGATATCTCCTATCACATGCTCTGGGTTCTCTTTGAGACAAATGGCCCATTTGTAATAGTTGGGATTTGCATAGGAGGCAACCCAATTTCGAATCGAGTTTCGAGTTACCTCAACATCAGGATGAGGAGTCCAAGAGACATAGATTAGATTCTCAGCAGACGAAGCCCAATTTTGAAACATGGCTTCCGCATCACTCTCTACAAATCTTCTCAAGATTAAACGTTCAGTCTGTAACATTTGCGTACCGATTGCTTGCATAATGTTACCTCGCTTTCTATGCTTAAGGCTCAAGCTAAAAAGGTTCCCCGGGCCTTCCTCGCTTTCTCATTTCTAGGCTCAGGGTAAAAAGACTATACTTAGTAACAGCTAGAAAACAAGTTTTTCATCTAGTTACTTGACGCAGTCGCTGTCTGGTTTGAAATGCGCTTTACAAAGCTTTTTCAAACCTAGTCATCGTTGCGGGGGTGAGACAACGAAATCGAACTCTTCGAGTTACCGATTTCTGTCTCACTCCCAAAAGTCATCAAAGACGGTAATTGGTAGGTGGCGTTTGTGTTGACCTTTGTACCACCAGTTTTCGATAGTCGCTTGGGCTTCTGGGCTGATTATTTTGCCTTCGAGGTAGTCATCAATTTCATTGTAAGTGACTCCCAAGGCTACTTCGTCTGCAATACCTGGTTTGTCTTCTTCCAAATCCGCTGTTGGGATTTTTTCATAAAGGGCTGGGTCTGCACCAAGTTCCTTCAAGAGTTGTTTTCCTTGGCGTTTATTGAGGCGGTAAAGAGGGAGAATGTCTGCACCACCATCACCAAACTTAGTAAAGAAACCTGTGATATTTTCCGCAGCATGGTCTGTTCCAATGACGGCTCCGCTATGGGCACCCGCAAGGGCATATTGGGCAATCATACGACTACGAGCTTTAATATTGCCCTTGTTAAAGTCTGAAACAGGACTTCCTGTCGCTTCAACTGCATCTGTCATAGCATCAGCTGATTCCTTGATATTCACAACCAAGCTGACATCTGGCTGGATGAAAGCAAGAGCTTTTTGAGCATCTGCCTCATCTGCTTGCACGCCGTATGGCAGGCGGACAGCGATAAATTGGTAGCTGTCATCTCCTGTCTCTGCTCGCATTTCTTCCATAGCTAATTGCGCCAAACGCCCTGCCAAGGTTGAATCCTGACCCCCAGAAATCCCTAGTACAAAGGTTTTAAGGAAGGGATGTTTTTTCAAGTATCTTTTTAAGAAGTCAATCGAACGACGAATTTCTTCCTGGGCGTCAATCACTGGCTTGACACCCAGTTGCTGGATAATGGTCTCTTGCAAACTCATTCTTCTTCTCCTTCACCAAGGGCTTCCTTGCGCATCTTATCAATCAAGTCCATCTTATCTTGCCAAATATCACGCGCCAAGTCCACTGGATAGTGTTGCGGATTGAGAACCCGTTTATACTCATCCCATAGCTTGTCAAATTCCTTACGAGCATAGGCTTGAATCTCAGTTAAACTAGGCAAGTTGTAAACTAATGTTCCTTCTTTGAAAATATCCACCAAGAGAGGAACGGCATCAAAATTTCGAACGGTCTTTTTGATGTAGGTATAAGTTGGATGGAACATCTTGATTTCTGTCATGCCGCTCACATCCACACCATCATAAGTAATGTAGTCACCTTCTGACTTGCCTTTTTCACGACTGGTAATGCGCCATACTTGTTTCTTACCTGGTGTCGATACTTTTTCAGCATTGCTTGAAAGCTTGATGGTATTGCTCATCTTACCAGTTTCATCTTCGATAGCTACAATCTTATAAACTGCCCCAAGAGCTGGCTGGTCATAGGCCGTAATCAGCTTGGTACCCACCCCCCAGACATCAATCTTGGCGTGTTGCATTTTGAGGTTAAGGATGGTATTTTCATCGAGGTCATTGGAAGCGTAAATTTTGGCATCTGGATATCCAGCCTCATCTAACTGTTGGCGAACTTTCTTGGAAATATAGGCTATATCCCCTGAGTCGATACGAACGCCTTTAAAATTGATCTTATCACCTAACTCACGCGCCACCTGAATAGCAGCCGGCACACCGATACGCAAAGTGTCATAAGTATCTACTAGAAAGACACAGTCTCGATGGGTTGACGCATAGGCCTTAAAGGCCTTATAGTCGTTTCCATAAACCTGTACCAAGGCATGAGCATGAGTCCCCAATACTGGAATACCAAAGAGCTTCCCTGCTCGCACATTGCTAGTCCCGTTGGCCCCACCAATCACGGCTGCGCGTGTTCCCCAGATAGCTGCATCCATTTCTTGCGCACGACGTGTCCCGAATTCCATCAAGGGTTCATCTTCGATAACCGAACGAATACGTGCTGCCTTTGTCGCTATCAAGGTTTGAAAGTTAACGATGTTTAAGAGAGCCGTTTCGACCAACTGGCATTGGGCAAGAGGACCTTCCACCTGCACAATCGGTTCATTGGCAAAGACCAAGTCCCCTTCCTGGGCAGAACGAACCGTCAACTCCAACTTGAGATTGCGGAGGTAGTCTAAGAATGCCCCATGATAGCCAAGCGACTCCAAGTAGGCAATATCGCTATCTGAAAAGCGCAAGTCTTTAAGATAATGTACAATTCTTTCCAAACCAGCAAAAACCGCATAGCCGTTATTAAACGGTTGCTGGCGGAAGTAAACCTCAAAAACCGCCTTCTTATTGTGAATTCCTTGGTCAAAGTAAACTTGCATCATGTTAATCTGGTACAAGTCCGTGTGCAATGTCAAACTATCATCTGGATACATCTGTTTTCCTTCTTCCTACTTTACAAAGGTATGAACGTATTCTGCCACTTTCACACCATCCGATAAATTAGTACTATTATAACACATTTTACTGAGATTGATAAAAAGCTAACAAGCTATTCTCCATTCTCAAGTTCATCCATATCTTGCTCAAACTTTTTTTGAGCCCATTCGCCATAACTTTTAAGGCCAAGATTGCCGATAAAAACCCAAGGAAGGTAAATCAGATAAGTAACGACCCAAGCAGACAAGTATTTAACGTTCAAAGGATTGTGCTGATAAATTTCGATATTGAATTGATAATTCTCCAACATCAAGAGAGTCGTAATAGCGAGAGTTACCAGCAAACACCCTATAATCGTAAAATGAAAACGACTATAGTAGGTCACTCCAAGTTGTCGTGCACGATTGAAAAAGAAGAAAATTCCTAAAAGAAGGGTAACCAGAAGAATATTAGGATTAAACACAGCAGGTGCTAATACAGCCACCAAATAACTTAGCAGAATGAGCCCGATAAACATATAAAAAGACTCTGTTCCAGCTTTGTTAAACAGTTGTTCTTCTCTTTCGTCTAGTAATTGATAATAAAAAAATTTATTTTTCATCTTCTTCCTCCCAAACTTGCTGATTTCTGCGATTCAAGTATAGGATAACTCTATCCATAGAAAAACTCCCAACGAGATAGATGATAACTGCTAGAACCACTTTTAGGGAGTACTTCCAAGTCAATAGATTGACCAGTTCCTCGCGATTGCCTACGATATCAATCAATAAAATCACTATAGAAAATCCCAAAGCAGATAAAATTCTTTCTTTTCCAGTATTCTCAACAATATCTCGAATGTCAATTCCAACATACATGCGGCGAATAATGGCATACAAACCGACTCCAATCAATAAAAGTAATTCTGGTAAATAGGACAGAAGTGTTAAATTGAAAATATAAACTTTGGCAAAAATTTCCAGTGCCAAAAATAGGCACATTCCCAAGAGAATTTCTCCTGAAATGTTTCCGTCCAATTTTTCCGTACGTTCATCTTTGATCACAAGTTTCTTTCTATTTTTCATCTTCTTCCTCCCAAAATAATTGATCTAATGTTTTTCCTAAGCATCTGCAAATGGACTGGCAAAGGGAGAGACTAGGATTGTATTTCCCTGCTTCTATCAAGCCTATAGTCTGCCTAGTTACACCAACAGCATCTGCCAAATCCCCTTGTGTTAAATCACGCTCCACCCGAGCTAATTTTAATTTTAAGTTTTTAGCCACTAGCATCCTCCTTCACATTTTTAAAAAGTTGCGCTTCTTTTTAAATATATTATACCATATATCTAACTTAATGCAATATATAAATGTCATTTTGTAATATTTTATTAACAAAAACACTCTCTATCATCTTACATGATAAAGAGTATTCGTTCTTATTTGATACTTAGCTAAGCTCCTCTTCAAAGGATAGAAGTCTAGGTCACAAATCCTTTTGGTAATAGTATCTTTGTCCTGTGTAGGGATAGTCTTGCAAGGTAAAAACTTCCTTGTAGCCATGACTTAGATAAAAATCTGGCGCTTGAAACTGGTAAGTATTGACAAAAGCAAAACGACAGTTTCGATTCTTGGCTTCATTTTCTGCTTGCTGCAGTAGTTTCGAACCAATTCCTTGTCCTCGTAGCTCCTCTTTCACAAACAAATATTCGATTTCCAGCCAATTTCCGAAAGTCTCTGCTACTAAGCCCGCCATGAGATTGCCCTTTTCGTCTTCGAGATAAAGATTCAGTGGCTCGCTCTCAGCCTCTTCTCTTTTGGAACGATTATAAGCACGAATCAAATCCCCTATTTCTTGCGCTTTAAGCGATTCCTTATTTTCCAATCTAACGTGCATTCAAACCTCCTAATAAACTGCTACAGCTTGATTATAATCCTATTTCAATAGACTGTCAAACTAGAAAAACTCACCAAACAGAGTTGATGAGTTCATGATTTATTTTCTAAATTTCCACTGACTATAAATCCCAAAAACAAGGATCCAGATAGCAGAACCAACTGCCCCCATGAAAGTGGACTCTTGCAAAAAGAGAGTCACAAAAACAAAGACAAAAAAGAGAATGGTTAGGGGATTAAGCAAGCGATACTGAGGCATGAGGTAGCCATCAGCCATGAAGTCTTGTGACTTGCGGTATTTGAGATGAGCCACCATAATCAAGATATAAATCGCGATGTAAACACCTGATGAGGATGCTGTTATTAAAGCAAAGGCATCTGAAACACCTGGCAACACATTGATAAAGGCAGCCAGAGCAATCAAGATCGCTGAGGCAATGATGGCATTTTGTGGAACATTGTGGCGAGAAAGGGTATCGACCTTGATAGCCTTTAAGAAACGATTGGGCGAATCATGGGCAATCTGGTATAAGTGTCTCCCTGTTGAGTAGAGAGTTGAGTTAAGAGCAGACGCTGCTGAGGTCAAGACAACAAAGTTGATTAGAGCCGCTGCCCACTTGATCCCTGCCAATTCAAAAACCGTTACAAATGGAGAATCTGAAGAATTAAGATAAGACCAAGGAATAATGGCCATAATCGCAATGAGAGCTCCCCCGTAGAAGAAGATAATTCTGAGAGGAATTTCCTTAACAGCTTTGGGCAAGACCTGACGAGGGTTCTTTGTTTCAGAAGTTGTCACCCCGATAAACTCAATCATCAGATAGGCAAAAAATACCATTTGAAAGGCCATGACAAAGTTCATAACTCCGTTTGGAAAAAGAGAGAACTGGTCGCTGATATTTGCCAAACTTGCAACACCATGCGGTGTCTTAAAGCCCGTCAAAACCATAAAGACTCCTGTTGCAATCATGGCTAAAATCGCCACAATCTTGACCATAGCAAACCAAAACTCGACTTCTCCAAAGAGCTTAACCGCAATCAGATTGACCAAAGCCAAAATCGTTAAAAAGACAAGCTGAATCAGCCAACTAGGCCATGTGGGAAACCAGAAGCGGACATAGTCTGAGATGGCAGTGATTTCTGCCATACCGATAAAGACAACTGATAACCAATAAGACCAAACTGAGAAATATCCCCAACCTTTCCCCAAATGACGGGTGATAAAGTTGATAAAGGTATGCTGTTCTGGATCCTGATACAGCATCTCCCCAACAGCCCTCATCATCAAAAACATAAAGGCTCCTGTAATCATGTAAATCAGAATGATAGAAGGTCCTGTAAGGCTGATAGAGCGACCAGCACCTAAGAAAAGTCCTGTTCCGATTGTTCCCGCAATGGCCATCACCTGAACATGGCGATTGGTTAAACCACGCTCCATTTTGTTTTTCTTCTTATTTTCACTCATATAGTCTCCTATTTATCCAAAAAACCAAAAAGGAGTTGAGCAAGGCAAAACCTTCACTACTCCTTTTTCATCCTATTTAAGCTGTTTTCTCAACCTTTAAGATTTTGACATCATAGCTTCCAACTGGTGTTTCAATCGTTGCAGTATCGCCAGTCTTCTTGCCAATCAAAGCACGGCCAATCGGACTTTCATTTGAGACTTTACCAGCAAAAGCATCTGCACCTGCAGAACCGACGATGATGTAGACCTCTTCTTCGTCTTCACCGACTTCTTGGATTGTTACTGTTTTACCGATTGCTACCTCATCTTGGGCAACTGCATCGCTATTAACAATTTCAGCATAGCGAATTTTTGTTTCTAGACTTGAAATTTGTCCTTCAACAAAAGCTTGTTCATCTTTCGCTGCTTCATACTCACTATTTTCTGAAAGGTCTCCATAGGAACGAGCAATCTTGATACGCTCTACGACTTCGGGACGACGGACGAGTTTCAACTCCTCTAATTCTTTTTCTAGTTTTTCCTTTTCTTCAAGGGTCATTGGGTAAGTTTTTTCTGCCATTTTTTAAACTTTCTTTTCTATTTACTTTTTTAAAACAAAATTATGTGGAAAACCACATAATTTTAGTTTGAACTACTTGCTTGAGGTAACTTGCTATTGATATGCTCTGCAACGTTTTGGTCATGTTCTTCTTTTGTTGTTGCAAAGTATACTTTACCATCTTCAACATTTGCTACAAAGTACAAGTACTCACTCTTTGTCTGGTTTACACTTGCTTCAATCGCATCCGAACTTGGGCTATCAACCGGTCCAGGCATGAGGCCAAGGTGTGTGTAAACATTGTATGGTGAATCAATCGTTGTATCAATTCCAGCGTCATCTGCTAAACTAATCTTTTGACCAAGTTTTCCTTGAGCATATAGGATAGCGATATTACTTTGAAGTGGCATACCAACATTCAAGCGGTTATAGAAGACACCTGCGATCTTCTTGCGGTCTTCGGTCTTAGCACCTTCTTTTTCGACAAGAGAAGCAATGCTGAGCAATTCATTAACTGTCAGATTCTTTTCTTTGATCGTAGCGTAATATGGTGACATAGCCTTATCCATAGCAGCCACCATCTCATCAATCAAACTTTCAACAGTTGTACCGTCTTTGATCGTATAGGTAGCTGGGAAAAGGTAGCCTTCAAGACGATAACGAACGCCACTGTCTTTTGTTGGAAGACTTCCAAGTAGGTTTGGATACTTGGCTACTAATTGTGAGATAAAGGTCTCATCTTGAGCTTTTGCCAAGAAAGCATCCGCAGTAAGAGGTTCTTTAAATTCACCTTGAAGTTGTCCTACTGTTTGAGCGATTTGCTCTAATGTATAGCCTTCTGGAATTGTCAAGTTTGCAAGAACAGGTGCCTGAGCTTCAGGAGTCCCACCTTTTTCCAATTCTTGAATCAACTCATCCGTACTCATACTCTTCTTCAAGTTGTAATAACCTGACTTCAAGTTAGCATGGCTATAATATTTAGCATAAAGACTAAAGATAAGGCCATGTTTAACCAAACCAGATTTTTCCAAGGTGCTTCCAATTTCTTGAACATTTGCACCGTCTGGGATTTGAACCGTTACGTAGTCTTTAGAGCTCGCATCCACAGGTTTCAAGGAATCTTGAACGTAACCATAACCAAAGTAACCACCAACTGCAACGAGTACTAGGAGAACTAGAACTGTTACTAGGCAACCTTTAGCTTTTGATTTTTTCTTTTTCTTAGTTGGTGTTGCACCTTGACGACGACTACGACGTGGAGCATCAGCTAATCCACTGCTAGATTCTGTAGAAACAGGCTCAACTCTTTCAGGCATTCCTGGGGTGATTTCCTCTTTCTTGTCTTCTGTTTTATAGGTTACGGCAACCTTAGTCGGAGTATCGTTAAATTCTTTTTCTTCGGGTTTAAGCTCAACTGGTTCTACCTTAGGTTGAACAGGTTCCACTACAGGTTCTTCAGCCAGATGAATCGGCTCTACTAGAGGTTCTTCAGATTCTACAACTTCAATCTTGTCAATGATTGGCTGTCTAATCTCTTTCTCTTCTTGGTCATCCGTTTCATCAGTTCTAGCACTTGAAAGTGGAGGAACACTTGGTGCATTTTTTAGGATTTTATCGACAACAGATAGGGAATCAGCCATCAACTCTTCTGTTGACGTTTCTGGTTCAAGATCTGAAGGAGTTGCTGAACTAGCTGGAGATGATGAAGCCGTCAGATTTGGAATCTCTACTTCTTTCTCTCTTTTATCTTGTTCTTTTACTCTTTCTAAATCACGTAGAATCTGCTCTTTAAAGCTTAATTTTTCTTCTTCTCTTGATTTTTCAGTCAAAAGCATTACCTCCTTGTTGACAATCCCTAATATTATATCTTAAAAGTCGCAGAAAAGCAACCAACTAGGGCATTCCCTAGCTAGTTTTCTTTATTTTTCGGCTGCCAGACCATATCATACCATGTTTCCCCAGCAAAGTTTGACTGGGATATTCCTTCATTAACAAAGCCGTGCTTTTCGTAATAGGAGATAAGGTAATCATGACACGTCAAGTTAATGCCCTCTCGCTCATGTTCTAAAGCGACTTCTTTCAGAGCCTTTAATAGTCTTTTCCCTACCCCCAAAGCTTGTGCTTCCTTGGCAATAGATAGGCAAGTCACAGAAATATAACCTCCAGGTTGATGGCTATAGTCTTTTATTTCTTCTGTAAAGGACTGATCTTGGAGATGGCGGTGTGGGACGACTGGACCTTCGATATAACCAAGAATACGCCCCTCCTTTTCAGCTACGAGAAAACTGGTCTGAATTTCCCGCAAATGGGCCTCAAAGACCGAACGAGGAATGGCTTCCTCAAGGGAAAAATTCTCTAGCTCTATCTCTATAATCCGATCTAAATCCGAAAATCTTGCTTGTCTGATTTTCATATTTCCTCCTGATAAAAAGGATTTGCCCAAATCAGATACCATTCAGAACCACTGCCATAATGACTCTCGGTCACTTCTTCTTCAACAAAGCCATTCATTTCAAAATATGATAGTAGTTCATCAGGACTCTGCAAAAGAATACCTTGATAATCTAGTTCGACTGTCACCTGTTTCAAGGCCGCAAGAAGAAGAGTTCCCAGCCCCTGTCCCCGATGGTCAGGATGAATGGTCAAGGATTTTATTTCTATCCATTTGGGATGAATAGACTGAGCTTCTCCCAAAACATAGCCTAAGAGCTGATTTTCATCCCCAGCTACAAGAAAGGTACCCGCAGACTTGCGGATACTCTCTTCTAAGGATTGGTGGCTAAGTGTCTCTTCTGATGAAGGATTGGCTTCTTCAATCGCCAACATTTCTTCTAAATCTGATAAGGTAGCTTGCCTTATAGTGATTGGAATTTCCATCTGTTTTCCTTATTGGACGTTGCTTGTCAAGTTAGACAAGAGACGTTCAAATGAATATTCATAGGTTTGGATGTCTCCTGCACCCATAAAGACGTAAACAGCATTGTCATGGTCTAGGAGTGGAGAGACATTTTCAACAGTGATAACCTGGTGTTTCTTGTTGATTTTATTGGCTAAGTCTTCTACTTTGACATCACCATGGTCCACTTCACGAGCTGATCCATAGATTTGCGCTAGGTAGACGGCGTCTGCTTGATTCAATGCATGGGCAAATTCGTCCAACAAGGCAATGGTTCTTGTAAAGGTATGCGGTTGGAAGACTGCCACGATTTCCTTGCTTGGGTATTTTTGACGAGCTGCATCCAAGGTCGCAATGATTTCTGTTGGATGGTGGGCAAAGTCATCGATGATTACCGTGTCATTAACGATTTTCTCAGTGAAACGACGCTTAACACCAGCAAAAGTTTTCAAGTGTTCACGGACCAAGTTCAAATCAAAACCTGCTGTGTAAAGAAGACCAATAACAGCTGTCGCATTCATGATATTGTGTCGACCAAAGGTTGGAATGTGGAATTGACCCAATTCTTGTCCACGGAAGTGAACGGTGAAGGTTGATCCAGTCGTAGAACGAAGGAGATCACTAGCTACAAAGTCATTATCCTCAGCTTCAAACCCATAGTAATAGATTGGCGCATTGGCTGTGATCTTACGCAACTCAGGATCTTCACCGTATACAAACAAACCTTTGGTAATTTGTTTGGCATAGTCGTTAAAGGCATTGAAAACATCCTCTAGACTGGTAAAGTAGTCTGGATGGTCAAAGTCAATGTTGGTGATGATAGAGTATTCTGGGTGATAAGGCATGAAGTGACGCTCGTATTCGTCTGATTCAAAGACGAAATATTTGGCATTAGCTGAACCACGACCTGTCCCGTCTCCAATCAAGAAGCTGGTGTCTGTGATGTGAGACAAGACGTGTGACAGCATACCTGTTGTTGAAGTTTTTCCATGAGCTCCTGCCACTCCCATGCTGACAAAGTCACGCATAAAGCTACCGAGGAATTCATGATAACGTTTGTAGCTAATGCCATTTTGATCTGCATAGGCTATTTCAACGTTGTTATCTGGACGGAAGGCATTCCCAGCGATAATCTCCACATCACCTTGTAGGTTCTTTTCATCAAAAGGAAGAATGGCAATCCCTGCCTGCTCTAGACCACGTTGAGTAAAGTAGTATTTTTCAACGTCTGAACCTTGAACCTTGTGTCCCATTTGGTGCAACATCAAGGCTAGGGCACTCATCCCTGATCCCTTGATTCCAATAAAATGATATGTTTTTGACATGCTTTTCTCCCCTACTCAGTAATTCTTGTCAGATTCAACTCTTGGGCAACCTGACGTTCCTGTTCCGTTTGCTTATTCTTTTTATTATAGATCTGACTCTTCTTTAGAAAATCATAGTTGTTCTTTTTAGCTTTTTCCGTTTGGGTTTTTGGAGTTGGATTCACCACTTGGCCAACCTCCTCAGCTAAGATATAGTGAGACTGGCTCAAGTTTTTACTAAATTTGGCAAACTCACCAGGATTTTCCTTTTGAAATGGTGCTGTTGGTTGGTTTCCTTGACGAACAAGTGTTGAACCATTGTGTCGTCTGGTATGACTAACATCCTGAGTCAAATACTTGGCTGAACGTTTCTTCTTCAAATCCGCACGCGCCTCTTCTCGAGCCAATTCAGCATACGTTTTTTCAACTTTTTTAGGTTCTGGTCTTGGCTTTGACTCCTTGTTAATCACTGGAGAAACTACAGTTTCTTCCTCATTGATAGGAGACCATTCCAAATAGTTCTTATCGCGGTAATCGCCTTTGATATTGCTAATAAAGTCTGACTCATCGTACAAGTCCATGACTGGCATTTTGGTCAGCATGATCTCATCATCTGACACCAATGGAAATCGATCTTGTTTCATTTTGTATTTCCTTTCAACACTTCATTATAGCGTATTGTCTTGATTTTTCAAGTGCTGGCTTCAGAAATTCCCAAAATTTCACGAATTTCTGCCAGACTGAGACTCGCACGCGACTCCGTACCATCTAAAACTTGGGAAACCAAATGTTTCTTTTGTTCTTGAAGTTCTTGGATTTTTTCTTCAATGGTTCCTTTGGTAATCAAACGATAGACCTCGACCATCTGCTCCTGCCCCATGCGGTGGGCTCGTCCGATAGCCTGGGCTTCGACAGCGGGATTCCACCAAAGGTCAACTAAAATGACCGTATCAGCTCCCGTTAGATTGAGACCAACACCACCCGCCTTAAGGGAGATGAGAAAGGCATCTCTTTCCCCTTGGTTAAAGGCCTTAGTCATCTCCTGTCTGTCATGAGCAGGAGTTGAACCTGTGATTTTGAAGGAGGTCAAGCCCAAGTCTGGGAGTTCTTTCTCGATTTTTTCCAACATTCCTTTGAACTGGGAGAAAATCAAGACCCGATGCCCACCATCAGCCACTTGTAGCAATAAATCTCGGAGACTATCGAGTTTACCACTGGCTCCCTGGTAATCGTCCATGAAGAGGGCAGGCGTATCGCAGATCTGGCGCAATCGCATGAGACCAGATAAGATTTCTACCCGACTTCTTTGGAATTCTTGATCTGTCACTTGCGCTAGGCGGTCTCGCATCTGTTGCAACTGGGCGAGATAGATGGCCTTCTGTTGGTCTTCCAGTTCATTTTTATAGACGACTTCGATCAGATCAGGCAGTTCTGTAAGAACTTCTTCTTTCTTACGCCTCATGACGAAAGGCTTGATAAACTGCGCGACTCGGTCAGCCGGTAATTTCATAAACTCCTTTTTACTTGGTAAGAGCCCCGGTAGCACAATTTGGAAGATAGACCACAACTCTCCTAAATGATTTTCGATGGGCGTACCCGACAAAGCAAAGACTGCTGGCACCACAAACTGGCGCAAACTCTGAGCAATCTTAGTCTGGGCATTTTTCATGACCTGGGCCTCATCTAAGAAGAGAAAATCAAAAGCCATCTCTTGATAAAGCTCGCTGTCTTGACGAAAGGTTGCATAGCTAGTCACATAGATTTGGTGATTTTCAGAAAGAATCGCTTCTCGATTCGCTTTCAAACCATGAACGACAGCCAAATCCAACTGTGGGGCAAATTTCCTGAATTCATCTGCCCAATTGTAGATTAAACCTGACGGAGCCAAAATCAAGACCCGACTATCTTCTGTCACCTGACTGGTCAAAAAAGCAATAGTTTGCAGTGTTTTTCCCAGTCCCATATCATCGGCTAGGATGCCACCAAAGCCATAGTGATGAAGCATCTGGAGCCAACGGACACCCTTTTCCTGATAGTCTCTCAAACTCGCCTGCACCCGTATATCTCCCAAAGGAAAGTCCTCTGGATGGGTCAAATCATGAGCTAAATGCTGAAATTCTTCCGAGAAGGAGATCCTGTCTCGACCTTCAAAAAGCTGAGAAAGGCTATAAGCCAGAGATTTTCGCGCTTGAAAAGAACCATCTTTTAGCTCAACCCCCAGTTCCTGCAAATTTTGACGAATCTGCTTAGTTTCCTCATCAAAAAAGTACACTTGATCAGAAGAACTGATATAGAAATCCTGATTGCTGGTCAGGGCTTTAAGAGCTTGATCAATCTCTTCTTGGGCAATCCCTTGGAAATCAAACTGAATCTCCAACAGTCCTCCCTTGGACTCAATCTGAACCTGAGGAGCTTGGACGCTGTAGAGCTGATTCATCTCATCAGATAAGAAGACCTGACCCAACTTCTCAAAAGCTGGAATCGTATGGTGAAAGAAAGAATAAACTGCCTCTGGCTTCAAAGCCTGTCTCCAAGACTGAAAATCAGCCTCAAAACCAGCCCCTAAACAGACTTGAAATAGCTGGTTTTCCAAGACGGCATCGCTTGAAAAAGGTAATTGTTCCAGCTGTTGACGACTAGTTACCTTAACATCTCCATAGTCAAACTGGATATCCAAACGGATGCGGCCGTCATCCTCCCTATCAAAGTAAAAGATTGGTGAAAAGGGTCTGATTTGTAAGCGCTCAGGAGCAGAAACTGTTCCTAGCTGTCCAAACAAAGGCAGACAGGCGGCTAGGCGGTCACGATCACTATTGTCAAACTGGAGGCATTTTCTCCCTCTTTCCTCCTGAGGAAGCTCCTTGATTTCCTTTAGGAGGCTGATTTGTTTAGGATTTAAGAGATAAAGATTCCCCTTACGAAAGAGAACTGCCCCTCCATAGAATACGTTAACTCGCTCACTTTCAGAAATCTCCATATCAAAATAATCGGGAAACTCCTGCACGGAAAAAGAGAAAAGGTTTGCTTCTGGATCTAAATCATGAAAGAGAAGATTTTCATAACTAGTAATCTGGTGTTCAAAATGAAAATCTTCCAAGTTCATCAGCAACTCCACTCCCTGCTCAAAAAAGGTCAGAGGGAAAAAGAGGTGACGACCTTGATTGGGGAAAAAGAGGTCTTGACTCAGTCCCTCCTCAATCAAGCCACATAAAAAAGTAAGAACTTCTTGACTAGCTGTATCAAAAGCATCCCAAGACAAGTCATTTTCATAGTGCTTCCCAATCATATATGGCTTTCGATGGACCAAAACCTTCAAAAAGAGAGGGATGTCACGAATGACATAATATTTTTGACTATCAACTAAACCGATTCGGAGAGTCCAAAGGAGGCGATTGGTTCCAGCTTCTACCTGACCTTGAGCCGACAAAGTGTAGATTTGCTCTCTCTTCTGAGGTTGGATACGCTCCAAAAAACTACCGCCAAAACTAACCTTGGTTTCGACCTCTTCTTGCTCTTCATGTCCTTTTTCTAAGGCTTGTAAAATCACCTGACCTTCTTCATCATTCTTCAGATAATGCTCGAGCGCTGCGAGGTGAACACAGTAACCTCTTTTTTGGAAAAAATCGCAAGCACAAAAAACTAGATCATCCTCTAAACTGTAGCGCAAGTCTTCTCCCGCCACACGAGTATAGAGGCGATTCCCTTTTTCCTTGATAATCTCAATGTTGCCTGTTTCATAGAGTGTAACACCCTCCATGCGCAACTTCCCCGGAATCAATTTAGCCATAGTTACCCCTTTATCTTATCTTTTCATTATATCATATTTTCCCCTACGAAAATAGCCTTCTAGGAAGACTTTTCTCCTAGAAGGCTTGATTTTAAAGTGTAGAAAAAGTGGTCACGATACGTTGGCAAACCTCTTCCAGTACGGACTTCGGCATAGCTACATTGAGGCGGGCATGAAGAGTTCCCTCCTCCCCAAAGTCCAAACCTCGGTTCAAGATAACCTTAGCTTCATTCTTCAAAAGCTCTTGCAAGCGGTCATCCGTTAGGTCATAGGCTGAAAAATCAAGCCAGATCAAGTAGGTACCTTGCGGTTTCATGACCTTAATCTTGGTTTCGTTGCCCAAAATATCCACTACATAGTTAATGTGGTCCTCGATGACTTCTTTTAACTCTCCTAACCAATCCTTACCATAACGGTAGGCAGCTTCTGTCGCCAAATAACCCAAGCCTGAGATTTCATGCTGGTTATTGGCCAACTGGCGTTTTTGGAAAGCCACACGAAGCTTTGGATTTTCAATAACTGCATAGGAATTCTTGGTCCCAGCAATATTAAAGGTCTTAGTGGCACTGCTCAAGATAAGGGCAAAGTTTTTAAAGGAGGGATCAATGGTATTAAAAGACTGGTGTTTGTGACCAAAGAGGGCCAAATCTTGGTGAATCTCATCTGAAACAAGCAAAACACCGTGTTTTTGGCAGAGATGACCAATCTTTTCTAACACTTCCTTTTCCCAAACACGTCCACCAGGATTGTGAGGATTGCAAAGGATATAGAGTTTGACATCCTCTCCCACCAATTCCTTCTCCAGCTGGTCAAAGTCAATCTCAAACAGCCCGTCCTTTTCCACCAAAGAATTGGTAATCAATCTGCGATTGTTGAGTTTGACACTGCGGGCAAAAGGTGGATAGACCGGTGTGTTAATCAGAACAGCCTCTCCTTCTTTTGTAAAGGCTTGAATAGCTGTTGAAATAGCTGGTACCACTCCCTCTATAAAGACGAGGGCATCCTTGTCAAAGTGATAGCCATGTTGACTGGCTTCCCAGTCCTGAACCGACTCAATCAAATCATCACTAGCATAAGTATAGCCATAGACCAACTGATCTGCGTAGGCTTGTACAGCTTGTCGAACCTCAGGCAAAACCACAAAGTCCATATCTGCTATCCAGGCTGGTAGAACTTCTCGGTCAGCTTCTGCTTCTTTCCATTTATAGGTATGGTGCCCAAAACGATTGGGCAGGCTTGTAAAATCATATTTTCCCATATCTATCTTATCCTTCCAAAGCTTGGCGCAAGTCCGCAATCAAATCTCTAGCATCCTCAATCCCAATGGATAAACGCAAGAGGTCATCTGTTAATCCATAGGAATGACGCACTTCTGCCGGAATATCCGCATGAGTCTGAGTTGTCGGATAGGTGATCAGACTTTCTACGCCACCCAAACTTTCTGCAAATGAGAAGACCTTGAGGCTATTTAAAATATGAGGAATACGTTTTTCATCCACTACTTTAAAGGAAATCATACCCCCACGTCCAGTATAGAGCACTTCCTTAACTGCAGGTGAATCCTTCAAAAAGGCAACCACTTCTTGGGCATTGGCTGTAGAACGCTCCATACGAAGAGGTAGAGTTTTAAGACCACGAATCAACTGATAACTATCAAATGGTGACAAGACCGCACCTGTCGTATTCAAATTGTAGAAAAGTTGCTCATATAGTTCTAAACTATTAGTCACAACTACCCCAGCTAAGACATCATTGTGCCCTGCTAGATACTTGGTGGCAGAATGAAGAACGATATCCGCACCATCTTCAATCGGACGTTGGTAAATCGGACTGTAGAAGGTATTGTCCACCACTACCTTGGCACCCTTGGCATGAGCTAGTTTGGCTAGTTTGGCAATATCAAATTCCAACATCAAGGGATTGGTTGGTGTTTCAATATAGAGAACATCCACATCTTTCTCTAACTCAGCAATCAGCTCTTCTTCTGTATTGGCATAGGTAAAATGGAAACGACCTTCCTGCTCCACTTGGTTAAACCAACGGAAAGAACCCCCATACAGATCACGCACAGCCAAGACTTTACTTCCTACTGAAAAAACACTAAAAGCTAGTACAATCGCAGCCATACCTGAGCTTGTCGCTAGGGCATAGTCTGCTGATTCGATTGCAGCCAAAACCTCCTCCGCCTTACTGCGAGTTGGATTTTTAGTACGGGTATAGTCAAATCCAGTAGACTGGCCAAACTCTGGATGCTGATAAGTTGTTGAAAAATGAAGTGGAGTCACCAAGGCACCTGTTGCCTTATCTGACTTGATTCCCGCCTGGGCCAAAATTGTGTTGATGTGTAGTTCTTTGCTCATACAATACCTCCAAATCTATAGTAACTATTGTACCACTTATTTTCACTAACTCATTTTCTTGTTTTCAAGAGCTAGTTATAGTTTCAAACTATATAAAAACGATAGTTTCTAAAGGAACTATCGTTTTTCCTGTTGAATAGACTGGTTATTTAACGTGTTTTGCCAGTTCTTCTTGGGCTTTTTTATTTGATTCTTCTTTTTCTTTCTGCCATTTTTCTTTAGCTTTTTCATACTCAGCAGTTGTCACCGTCTTATCTTGCAACTTGAGATACTTGTATGACTCTACACCCTTATTTCCAGCTTGTGAGAATGGCGATGAGAATGGAACTGTCTTTCTCAAGGTCGGTGTTCCACCCTGAGAAACGTTTGGAATAGCAAGGGCGCTATCAACGAGCCAAGCTTGAATTTCAGCATATTTTTCATAACGTTTTGCTGGTTCTTGCTCCTTGTTCGCTTCTTCTAACATTTGAGTGTAAGTATCCAGACCAACTGCCTTAGCCTTGTCATTAACCTCACCCGGTTCTAGACCAAGGTTTTGCAACATACCACCGTTATTTACATTTAGGATATCTAGATAGCTTGATGGATCCAAGTAGTCCGCACTCCAACCGCCATTATAGATATCAAAGTCTTTTTGAGCTGCAGTTTGAGCTAGGTAGCTAGAGTTGTCAAAGTCATCTGTTGATAGCTGTTGGATATCGATAACCACATTCTCAGCTCCTAGAACAGATTCGATGGATTGTTTCAAAGAACTTGCTTCAAGTACACCTTTTTTAGCTGATTGGTCAACTGTTACATCCAAGTGGATTGGAAATTGCACACCCTTAGCTTCCAATTCTTTCTTGGCTTCTGCAAATTTAGCCTTAGCTTTATCAGGATTGTAGTATGGGTCTTGTGCATCTGCAAAATTGATTCCTTGCCATTCTTGGCCATAGTTGACCATCTTTTCTGAAACAACATCGCCAAAGTCTTTTCCGTTGATACTTACAAATGTTGGAGGTACAACCAAGTTACGAATAATCTTCGTTGCTCCGTCCTCCCCTTGAGATTGTGCTCCATAGGCTGTACGGTTATAAGCATAGTTGAAGGCTTGACGGAAGTTTTTATTCAGAACTGCTTCTTGGGTTGATTTCTTTTCGATATCTGAAGATTTAGACGTGAAGTTATAAGACTTTCTGTCCAAGTTGAAGTTCAAGTAATAAGAAGTTGCGTTTTGCATACTATAGATGATGTTATCCTTGTTCTTCTCTTTAATGCCTTCAAAGCTTGAGCTATTTGGATAGAGACGCGCGTAGCTGTATACTCCTTCTACAAAGTTACGTGCTAGTGCATCTTGGTCACTACCATCATAATAGGCCAATTTCACATCATCTACAAAGACATTTTTTTCATCCCAGTAGTTGGGATTTTTCTTGAATTCGATAACAGATTTTGAAACAAACGATTTCATCAAGAAAGGTCCATTGTACAAAATACTAGAAGGGTCTACCTTACCAAAGTCATCCCCTTTTGATTTTAAGAAATCTGCATTGACAGGGAAGAGAATGGTTGAAGTTGTTTTAGAATTCCAATAAGATTCTGGACGTGTCAAAGTGTACTGAACTGTTTGGTCGTCAATCGCCTTAACACCGACAGTTGAAAAGTCAGTTGTTTTCCCGTTGATATAGTCATCCAAACCTGCTACAGAGTCTTGAACAAGGTACAAGGCTTCGGATTTTTTATCAGCAGCATATTTCAAACCTGTCACAAAGTCTTGGGCCGTTACAGGGGCGTATTCTTCACCCTCATAAGTATACCATTTTGCATCCTTACGCAATTTGTAGGTATAGGTTAAACCATCCTGAGAAACAGTCCAATCCTCTGCCAATGATGGAACATAGTTACCGTATTGGTCATTTTCCATCAACCCATCCACCAAATTGGTAACGATGTCATTGGTTGTTGCACGGTTTTCTGCAAGATAGTTCAAACTAGATGGATCGCTCGAATAAACATAGTTATATGTTTTAGTAGCGCTACTTGAATTTCCACATGCGCTCAGTAGAATACCTGCGCTTAACACGACACTTGCAAGTGTCAGATACTTGGCCTTAGACTTTTTCATTTCCAGAACCTCCTGTTTAAAAGTTTTGTCTTATTATACAGCTTTAGTTTTATTTAGTCAAGTGATTTCTGAAGAAAAACTTAAAAAAGCATATTTTTTGCTCTTAATTTTAGAAAAAGTTCTCTTTTTTTAAGAAAAATGTAGTATAAAAACCTTTCTATTAAAGAAAGGTTAAATTCGTTACTTTTATTTATAAATCTTTTTACGATATTTTCAATCGTGTACGTAGTCGGTCTGCTTGAGCTTTGCCGATTATCTTGTCCAAGAGTCGTGTCCGTAGGCTCATCAAACCATAAAGACCTCCTCCAAGCCCTCCGATGAGAGCCACATAAAGGAAACTCCAGAAACGTCCACTTGGTTGGAAGACAAAACCGAGTAGCCACTGCAAGAAGCCAACTAGGATAAACATGACAAGTGTCAAGATGGTAATCAAAATGGTTCTCTTCAAGATAATCTTTCGACGAGCACCCGTTACCTGGCAGATGTCTCGGTACATCAAGACATTTGGAATAATCAAGCCGATAGTCGTTGAAAGCAAAGGACCATAGCTGTGGAAAATGGCAATGGTTGGCAATTGCAAGACGATCTTAGCAATGGAACCATAGATAAAGTAAAGAACTGCCTTGCGGTTTCGGAACATGGCCTGAAGCATAGGAGACAAGACCATATACAAGCCTAGGATAGTAGACTGCAAAACTGCAAAGACAAATAATCCCATGGCCAGACTATCTGGCTTACCGTAGAAGACTGTATAAAGAGGCTCCCCTACCATGACCACTCCAACCGTTGCTGGTAGCAAGAATAAGAAGAGCATGGTGAGACTATCTTGGACTAGGCGAGCCGCCGCCTGCAAGTCGCCTTTTACATAGTTTTCCGTCAACAGCGGCAAACCGACACTCCCAATCGAAACCCCTACAGAGATTAAAATCATAGTAATTTTATTAGGATTGGCAGAGAAATAAGAAAACATGACAACCAAGTCTTCATTACTGTAATTGGTAAACCACTTCATACTATTGATAAAGGTCATTTGGTCTAAAATCTGGAAGAGCTGGATGGCTGATCCTGTCAGGATAAAGGGAATGGCTTCCTTGATGGTATCGACTAAGAGTCGCTTACTATTGATTTTATCCCGTGTTTCAAAGACTCTTTTAAGCAAACCTTCTTGGGCAAGGAAGTAGATCAAAACTGCAAAACTTGCTACCATCCCCACAAAGGCTGCAAAGGTCGATTGGGTAACTGCTGCTAGGTAGTCACCAGAACCCATCTTCATAATGAAGAAGGTTGCCATCAACATCCAGATGACACGAATCACCTGCTCAGCGATTTGACTCATAGCATAGGGTTTGAGGTTGTTCATCCCTTGGAAGAAACCTCGAATGACACTCATAGATGGGAAAATCAAGACCGCCCAAGCCAAGCTATGCATGATGGGAATCAGATCTTTCCCCACACCTGACAAATCTGCTAACCAGGGAGAAAAGAGATACAAGACCAAAGCAAAGACTAAGCCTAAGCCCGTCATAAAGCTTAGGAAACTCCGAATCAAGGCAAAGCTATGCTCTTCTTCTCGCACGGTATTGTACTTAGCCACTTGTTTGGCGACCGCAACTGGGATACCCGCTGTCGAAATCAGCAAGAACCAGGCGTAAATATTGTAGCCCATGGTAAAGAGTCCATTTGCCTTAGCAGCATAGGTCCCCATCCAGATATACCAGGGAATAATGTAGATAGCACCAAGGAGGCGACTAATAAAGTTACTAGCTGTTAGCCAAGCAGTCCCTCGCAACATCTGGGCTTGCTGGTGATTGTTTTCGTTAGACATAGCTTCCTCATTCAATTTTGATAACTAGGAAAAGTTCCTTATCTTCCATTATAAACTTTTCCTTGTTACTTGTAAAATTCGGGCGTGAAGTTTATAATAGAAAGTATGATTAAGATTGAAACCGTATTAGATATTTTAAAGAAAGATAGTCTCTTCCGTGAGATTATCGACCAAGGACACTACCACTACAACTACAGTGAAGTTGTTTTTGACAGCATCAGTTATGACAGCCGAAAAGTAAAAGAAGGCACTCTTTTTTTTGCAAAAGGTGCTGCCTTTAAAAAAGAATACCTCCTATCCGCTATAACGCAAGGATTAGCTTGGTATGTCGCAGAAAAGGACTACGAAGTCGGTATCCCCGTCATCGTTGTGAACGATATCAAGAAAGCCATGAGTTTGATTGCTATGGAATTTTATGGTAATCCGCAAGAGAAACTAAAAATTCTCGCTTTCACAGGGACAAAAGGAAAGACAACATCTGCTTACTTTGCTTACCACATCCTATCTCAACGCTACCCAACAGCTCTCTTGTCAACTATGAACACAACTCTAGATGGCAAGACCTTCTTTAAATCTTCCTTCTCAACACCTGAAAACATCGATCTTTTCGACATGATGGCTCAGGCTGTTAAGAATGGAAGAACCCATCTTGTAATGGAAGTCTCTAGCCAAGCCTATCTTGTTCATCGAGTCTATGGCCTGACCTTTGATGTAGGTGTCTTTCTTAACATCACTCCTGACCATATCGGTCCGATTGAGCATCCAAGCTTTGAAGATTACTTCTACCACAAACGTCTCTTGATGAAAAATAGCCGAGCAGTTGTCATTAATAGCGACATGGACCATTTTTCTGTATTGAAAGAACAAGTGGAAGATCAAGAACATGACTTCTATGGTAGCCAGTCAAGTAACCAAATCGAGAACTCCAAAGCCTTTAGCTTTTCCGCTACAGGTAAACTCGCTGGTGATTATGATATCCAACTCATCGGCCACTTTAACCAAGAAAATGCCGTTGCTGCAGGACTTGCCTGTCTTCGTCTAGGTGCCAGTCTTGAAGATATCAAAAAAGGGATCGCTGCAACCCGCGTCCCTGGACGTATGGAAGTTCTCACTCAGAAAAATGGAGCCAAGGTCTTCATCGACTACGCCCACAATGGTGACAGTCTGAAAAAACTGATTTCTGTTGTTGAAACTCATCAAACTGGAAAGATTGCTCTGGTTCTCGGTTCGACTGGAAACAAGGGTGAAAGTCGTCGCAAAGACTTTGGACTCCTTCTCGATCAACATCCTGAAATTCAAGTCTTTCTAACTGCGGATGACCCCAACTATGAAGATCCAATGGCCATTGCTGAAGAAATCAGCAGCTACATCAGTCATCCTGTTGAAAAGATTGCCGATCGTGAACAAGCCATCAAGGCGGCGATGGCCATCACAAATCAAGAACTCGATGCCGTGATTATTGCAGGCAAGGGAGCTGATTGTTACCAAATCGTCCAAGGAAAGAAAGAAGACTATCCTGGAGACGCAGCTATCGCAGAACGTTATCTATAAAAAAAATCAAGGGAAACATTCCCTTGATTTTTTTAGTCTTCTTTCTTAAATGAATTTTTAAGACCTTCAACGGCACCTTCTACAGCACCTTTAGCATCTTCAACAACTTCTTTTGCTTTCGCAACTGTTTTTTCTACAGCACCTTCTGCTTCTGTTTTGCTATCGCCAGTAACTTTACCAAATCCTTCTTTGATAGCACCAGTTGCTTGATCCAATTTATTTTCAAGTGACATAGCTCTTTCTCCTTTGCTTTTAATACGATAATCGTTATCGCTTACATTCAGTTTATGCTTATTCTTTAGTAAAGTCAAACAATCTGCTCAAAATGAAGCAATTAAAGTAAATAGAAAATCAACCGTTCCTTGTCGAAATCAACAGCCAACTCATACTTCCCTTCTTCGTTTTGCACAATATAGCCTAGAACGACTAAACTCTCAACGAAGATATCACGACGTTTCTGTATTAATTGATCTTTTTTGAGGAATTTTAACAAAAAAGTCGTCATATATTTGAGGGCATACTCAGGGTTAACATCTCCTAAAATATCATAGAGTTCCAGCTGTTTTTCTATCAAAGGATATTGATTCTTGACCTTGTAGAAATAGTTGGACAAGGTCATCTTTTCTCTAGCAAAATCTGTAGATTCGACTAAAATGGCTGCATTGGTTTGATTGCGCAATTCTGTCTCAAAAGTCTTCTCTAACAGAGCATGATAAACTGAACTGTCCTCTCTGATAAAAATTTCTTGGTCAAGGGCTAAATTATCCGTAGATTCTAAAAAAGGGAGATTGAGAAAATAGCGTTTGTTTTCCCTTAGGATCAAGCCTGCCTTGATAAACTCTTCCATAAATTTATCAACTGCTACATCTGGAAACTGAGCCTTAATTTCTCGGAGGATCACATCATCATGCTGGTCCAGATAGTCGACCAAATCTATAAAAAATGGCTGTCGAGTCAAACGGGAGGGATTAAAAATCTGAATCATGAAGATTCCTTTCTTTACATTCTAAAAGAGGGGAGGCTGCTAGTTGACTAGGATTGGTCCCTGGTTGATTCAGAGGCACAGGAAATTTGAGTTTCCTGTAATATTCCCTCCAAAAATCACTAATCTCCTGCTCCCCATCACCAAATTTCATGGGAATAGTTTCAAAAATCGGTAGGATTTCAGCGATGTACTGGGAGCAGTAAAAGCCAGACCCATCTGGATAAAAAGAGGCATTATAGGGTGCACCCAAATGTTTGCTAGCTCTCTCCTTTACCAAGTCAGCTTCCAGCTCTGGATAGACATAAAGATCGTAGAGATGAGTTGGTTCAAAAAATTCAGCTGGTTCTTGACAAATGACTCCAGCTTGCCCACTAGCATGGTAGATCAAACCGTCCAAAAAGATTGCTACATGACTATAGTTCCCAGTAGAAGCCTGGATGGCCTGCCCCATATCTGAAAGGTCCTTCACAAAAATCAAATCGCCATTTTCTAACATCTTTCTCTCCTAGAAAAAAAGGAGCCGAAACCCCTTTAATATGGAAAACACTGTTTTCTCGTGTCAATTATCTCACAGACTATTACCCATTAAAGCTTTCTGTCAACTGAGGCACCACTTGTTTCTTACGTGAAACGGCACCTGGAAGGAAAGCGTGGTTGTTTTCAAGTTTGAAGTTAAAGGCTGCTTCCACCTTGTCCATGTTTGATCCAAGAGCCAAAATTTCTGAGTTTGAGTTGACAATGTCTGTAATCATCAAGACAAAGTCAGAGTATCCGTTTGCTGTATTGGCAGTTTGCATTGCAGCTTCAATTTCTGCTTGACGTTCCAAGACTTCAGCAATATCAACTGTGTTTACTTGGGCAACACGGACCTTATTTCCGTTGAGTTCAAAAGTCTTAACATCGATATCAATCAATTCTTCAGCAGATTTACTAGCCAAGTTTGTGCCAGCTTTCAGCATAGCAAGACCGTACTCTTCTAAGTTGACACCAGCCAATTCAGCCAATTCAGGCGCAATCACTTTATCAGATGGGTGAGTTGTTGGTGATTTCAAAAGAAGAGTATCTGAAATCAAACCTGAAAGCATCAAACCTGCGATTTCTTTAGGAACAGCTACACCATGCTCTTTGAACATGCGGTAAACGATAGAAGACGCTGATCCAACTGGTTCCAAGCGCATGTAAAGTGGGCTGGCAGTTTCAAAATTAGCCACACGGTGGTGATCCACAACTCCGTAAACTTCTACTTCAGCAATATCTGACACTGATTGTTGGAATTCATTGTGGTCAGTCAAGATGACTTGCTCTGCACCTTCTGCTTTAGCAGATGTGATAACGCGTGGTGCTTCTACACCAAAATAGTTCAAAACGAAGGCTGTTTCTTCATTAGGAGTTCCAAGTGCTACTGCTTCTGTGTCCAATCCATAAGCTTCTTTTGCAAGGTAAGCAAAGGCTACAGATGACCCGATGGCATCTGAGTCTGGATTTTGGTGACCAAATACTAGAATCTTAGACATGATAATACCTCTTTAAATTTATTCATCTTATTGTAGCACTTTTTTCCTCTTTTGACAAAAGTAAGAGGAGCCAAAAGACTCCTCCTTAGACATCAATATGGTTGACTAGATTTTTCTCTTGATTTTCAGATAAAAATCGTTCTTTCTGAGGACGTTTCTTTCGTTTGAGGAGAGCCTCGGCAGACATGGCTTCTTCCTTACTGGCAAAACCCTCTACATAGATGAGTTTGACTGGCAAGCGAGCTCGGGTATACTTGGCTCCCTTACCACTATTATGAACGGCAAGGCGCCTCTTCACATCCGTTGTATAGCCCGTATAGTAAGAACCGTCGCGACACTCCACCACATACATATAGGCCTTATGATCCATAGTAAATCTCTTGAATTTCTGGTGTATAAGAACCATCATCATTGTGAACGATGAGTGGTGGCAAGACCTTAAAGCCACTGGTCGATCCATCCTTGATAGCTTCGATTAAGAGCATATTAGCCTCCTTCTCACGTTTAGGATAGACAAATTGCAGGCGCTTGGGTGCCAAATTATGGCGTTGAAGCATGTCTAAGATATCCAAGAGCCGATCTGGACGATGAACCATGGCCAAACGGCCATTAGACTTGAGAATACTCTGAGCACTACGGCAAATTTCTTTTAGGTTAGTCGTAATTTCGTGTCTGGCCAGAAGGTAATGTTCACTCTCGTTCAGATTAGAATGCGGATCCACCTTAAAATAAGGCGGATTGCACAAAATCATATCCACCTTACTTCCCTGAATGTGGGCAGGCATATTTTTCAAATCATCACAGATGACCTGCATCTGCTCTTCCAAGCCATTCAACTGAACCGAACGCTCTGCCATATCCGCCAAGCGCTCCTGAATCTCTACAGATATTATCCGCGCCTGAGTACGTGAACTAGCAAAAAGTCCCACTGCACCATTTCCAGCACAAAAGTCCACAATTAAACCCCGTTTAGGGAAGCGAGGAAAGCGTGATAAAAGAACACTATCCACCGAATAGCTAAACACCTCTCTATTTTGGATGATTTTGATATCTGTCGAAAAGAGCTGATTGATTCGCTCTCCTGGTTTTAATAATTGTTCTTCTTTCATACTTTTATTATAACAAATGATGTTAATATTACAAATGGTTTAGATAATCGTATTTATGGCTTCTTCTTTAAATGCTCTAATGCCTCACGCGTCCAAACAGGCATCATTCGTCCAAGTGGTGCAAAACCGTGCTTGATCCGATCATTTGAAAAACGTCTCCGTCTTGGCAATTGATGTTTTTCCTCTTCCAAGGTACGGATAGAAAGACTAGCCTTCCCAGTGTATTCGTCAAAATCCACCACCTGAACTTGGACTTCATCACCAATTTTTAAAATGTCATAGATATTTTCAATAAATCCCGTCCGAATCTCCGAGATGTGAATCAGCCCTGTCACCCCTGTCTCTAACTCAACAAAGGCACCATAGGGCTGAATTCCTGTAATACGCCCAGTTAGCTTATCACCAATTTTCATTCTAGTCCTCAATTTCAATCGTTTCAATTACTACATCTTCAACTGGTTTGTCCATTGCACCAGTCTCAACAGCTGCAATGGCATCCAAGACCGCAAACGATTCTGCGTCCACCAATTGCCCAAAAACAGTATGGCGACGGTCAAGGTGAGGAGTTCCACCTTGTTCTGCATAAATCTCAGCGATTGGTTCAGGCCAGCCACCACGCGCAATCTCTTTCTTAGAGTACGGCAAGTGTTGGTTTTGCACGATAAAGAACTGGCTACCATTGGTATTTGGACCCGCATTGGCCATAGAAAGGGCACCACGGATATTATAGAGTTCTTCAGAAAATTCATCTGCAAAAGAGTCACCGTAGATTGACTCGCCCCCCATACCAGTACCAGTTGGGTCTCCACCTTGGATCATAAAGTCCTTGATAATTCGGTGGAAAATGACACCATCATAGTAACCATCTTTTGACAGAGCAACAAAGTTAGCCACTGTTTTAGGAGCCTGTTCAGGGAAAAGCTTGATACGCAAGTCTCCGTGATTTGTCTTAATGGTCGCAAGAGGACCTTCTACTGTTTCAATTTCTACTTGTGGGAAATGCAATTCTTTTTCTACCATACCAAATCCTTCTAAAGCATCAAAAATGCCATCTTCTTCTACTGTTTTTGTAATATAATCTGCTTTTTCTTTGATCTTTTCGTGGGAAACTCCCATAGCAACACTAATACCTGCATAATCAAAGAGTTCTAAATCGTTAAGACCGTCCCCAAAGACCATGACATTCTCTGGTTTAAAGCCTAGATGTTCCACCACCTTGGCTACACCAGTTGCTTTGGATCCTGAAATCGGCACGATATCTGATGAATGTTCATGCCAACGCACCATTCGAAGTTTACCTGAGAGACTATCTGGTAGGTGCAAGTCATCCCCTTTATCCTCAAAGGTCCACATCTGGTAAATATCTGCTTTTTCATGGAAGTTAGGATCCACATCCAAGTTTGGATAAATCGGATCAATAGCTTCACTGATCAGTTCTGTTCGCGTGGAGAGTTTGGCGTCATGACTACCAACCAGGCCGTACTCAATTCCCTCTTCCTTCGTCCAAGAAATGTACTCCACAACATCTGACTTGTCAATCTGATGTTGATAAATGACCTGACCTTTTTTATCTTCTATATAGGCCCCATTTAGGGTTACAAAAAAGTCCGGTTTGAGCTCACGAATCTCTGGAACAACACCAAAAATACCACGTCCAGAGGCGATTCCTGTTAAGATTCCTTTTTCACGTAACTGTTTAAAGACAGTGGGAATTGTATCTGGAATAAAACCTGTCTTTGACGTACGCAGGGTATCATCAATATCAAAAAAGATGATTTTAATCTTCTTTGCCTTGTATTTTAATTTCGCATCCATCTCTCTACCTCTTTTCCATCACTCTTTCCATTATACCATAAAGCTGATGAAATTCCTTTTTTGAAAAAAGATGAAAATCCTATCAAAAAGAGAGCCAGTAAAACTAGCCCTCTCTTTTCATCCTAGAACATCTCTAGAGCAATCATGGTAATCATCGTTGCATCATAGTAGCTTTCTATAGGTAAATCTTGTGTGAAAATGTATTTATTTTGTTGAAGAAGTTTCAGATAACCTTCTCCCTTGTCAGAAGCATAGGTAATCGGGGCCAAAAAACTACCTGCCTGGTATTGATTGAGGGCCGTTCCGTTCAAGTCATAACCAGCATAGATACGTTGCTCTTTCATAAAGAAATCCATCATCTTTTGAACGAGTTTTTGGCTTCTTTCATCCTGGCTCTGTGACAGGTGATAAGGCAAACGACAAGCATTATAAGAATAAGCCCCATCGTATTGAGATTCGATAGTGTTGGCATCAACAAGACGTACCCCTGACTTCTCAGCCCAGATAAAGTCTGGCAAGAGACCCGTATCAGAATGAGAACTGATTTGCTCCAATTGCCCAAGCATCTTATCCTTAATGTCTAACCACTGTTTATTTCCAGTCAGGTCATAAAAAGATTGGAAATAGTGAGGAAGAGTATCAGACGTCCGCATCAAGTAATAATAATCAGAATCCTTGTTTGCCCAGTTCCCTACTGTTAGGACACCTGTCTCTTCATTATAATTGTATCGAAGAATATCTTCTAAGATTTTTTTAGCTTGCGCTTGGTATTCCTGTGCTTTATCAGGCCACTGCTTGGCAGCTTCAATCAAAGAATAAGCGATGTAGAGATCCCCATCAGTTGCGTTCTGCTTCTCAACCGTTTCACTACCATTTGTGATCACTTGCTTCCAAGACATCAACTGCGTTCCCTCGATACGATGATTTTGGTAATAGCGATAAAGGCTTTCATAATCTGCTTGTGTTGCTTGCCCTTTTTGGGCTGCTAAAACCGTTATGAGCATGCCGTAACTCTGGGCTTCTGATAAAACTGTTGTTTCCTCAGAATCATTCGTCGTACGAACATAAGACTGATCGCCTTTTGTAACAAGGAACTGTTGGCTCCATTGGCTGTAAATTCGATTACGCATCTCGATTTTAGTCCTTCCTCTCACTAAAAACAAGGCTAAACAAAAGATAGAAAGGATGAGCACAAACCAGACATATTTTAATTTATTCGTTTTCATAGAACCTCCTATCCTGCAAATCGCTTGGTTTTAACCCACTTGGTTTCTTTTCGTCGGAGTACTTTATCCAGCACGATTGAAGAAATGGAATCAACGGATACAACGATAAACATCTGTGCATAAGAGAAATAGGCTGCCAGGGCTAACCAGATTTGTTTAGTTGTTGCTTGTCCAAATTGACTTGCCAATGCTGTCATAATTTGCATCAAATAGAGACCAATCATGAGAATCCAGTTAAAGAGCATGAGCTGAGCGATGTAGATATTGTCCGCATCAAAAGCAAATGGAACCCTGACATCTGGGAAGAAAAGATTAAGACAGATCGCTAGCACATTCGCTAGGAAAATCAAATCCGAAAGAACAATAGCAAAGTTAAACCAAAAGAAAACACAAGAATAGTTAAAGACTTCTAGTTTAACGCGCCAGTTTGCTCTGCCAAATAAATGCTTAAAGTTCGAGAGAACAACTTCATAATTTCCTTTCGCCCAACGTTTCCGCTGCATATAGTAACTCTTTAAGGTCTCAGGTTCTTGTTGGAAAGCCTCTGAATTATAGGCAAGGGCAATCAATTTACCACTCTGCATGATTTTGAAGGAAATATCGGTATCCTCAGTTAAGGCACCATTTTTCCAACCACCGATACTCTTTACAAAGTCGGTTTGAATGATAAAGTTGGTTCCTGGGATACGCCCAATTTTAAAGAGATGCCACATCCCAACGTGGTGCACGCGCTGAGTAACAACGATCTCTTGGTTGATACAACGAGTCAAGAAATTTTGGTTGGCGTTTCGAGTCTTGTTGCGGCCAAAAGATGCCACATGACGTTCTGGATCCTTCATAACTTCTTTGACAAGGAAATAAAGAGCATTTTTTTCAGGCATGGCATCTGCATCATAAACACAGATGTATTCGCCTGTTGCCATCTCCAAAGCATCGTTTAGAACGCCCGCTTTTCCTCCCGTACCAGTACGGTCGATAATGGTTAGATTTCTTCCTGCATATTCAGGCATGGCTTGTACAGACAAACATTCTGCATAGGTGTTATCCGAACAGTTATCCGCAAACAAGAGCAACTCCACACGGTCGTGAGGATAGTTCATATCCAAGATAGCTTTTGCCGTTTGGGCAATAACCACATCCTCATTATGGGCAGGAACAACAATCGTTACCTTAGGATAATAAGGTAGAGGCGAAGTGTCTACACGAAAATCACTGTGTTTAAACCAAAAGTGTACTGCCGAAAAGAGAATTACCAAGCCCCATGCTAGAGAAATCCAAATTGTAAGCAAGGTAAAAATCATTAACATTTGACTAATCATGATTCACCGCCTTAAAATTTTTGTTTACTCGATGGTAAAGAATATTGTATGCAATAAATAGTATGATAAAACAAATGCCAAAGGCGAGACTGAGTCCCAAAGCAATACCAAAAAATAGTTCGGTTAAAGTCATGTTCCCCTCCTAATATTCCACAATTACATCTGTCTCTAGTTGACGTTTGAGATGACTGGCGACATCCGCGTAGTCTTGGTATTTATCTTTATTATCAGAGTTAATCACCAAATAGCCTGTTTGGAACTGAATTCCTTGATTGCCATCTTCTCCATGAAAAACTAAACTGCTCAGTTTCTCCTGCAAACCATTCAAATAAAGTTCCTTCAAAGAATGTTGGCTTTTACTGGATAGAACGAGAAAATTACCATCCGAAACGTAATAGAGTTTATCATTGTAGCTCAATTCCTGAGCAATTACCTCTTGAATGCTACTGAGCATCTGGTTATGTTCTTTCGGTTTAATCTGGAAGAACAAATCTTCATGTGCCCAATGAATCAATAGAGATTGAACCGTAACATCACTTTGTTCAGTGACCATCGCTTGGTAATCTGCTCGCGCTTCGTCTTCCTGTTCTTGTACCTTTGAGGCCACCTTGAAGAAATAATAACGAACCTTAAGTAGAATCCCAATCAAAAGAGGAAAACTGATTAATAAAAAGACCAGTTGAATGATCGGGATATAAACCACACCCGCAACCAAAACGATAAGTCCAAAACCAAATGCTAAGATAAGGGTCCAAGTAAGCAAAAGGTCAGATAATACCAACACTGCAAACAAGGCTAAAGCTAAAAAAAAGATTTGTTCTAAAATGATTGCTCGAGCATACAAAAAACAAAGCACCAAAAGAATGACCTCACAAGCAAGCAAAGCCATAAGCCAGTTTTTAAATTGACTCCATTTTTTCATTTTATCTTATTTCCCCCCTTTGAATTCCGATACAGAAGTCGCTGCCCCAAAGTACTGTTGAATGGATTGTACGATTCGTTCAGAGGCTCTTCCATCTCCATAAGGATTTGGTGCCTGAGACATTTGTCTATAAAGAGTTTCATCTGTTAAGAGTGCTGCCATCGCTTCTTTCACACGTACTGGATCCGTACCAACTAGCTTCAACGTACCTGCTCTTACTCCTTCTGGACGTTCCGTTGTGTCACGAAGGACAAGGACAGGTTTGCCGAGAGAAGGCGCCTCTTCCTGAACACCTCCAGAGTCAGTCATGATAAAATAGCTTCTTGAAGCCAAATTATGAAAATCAAGTACATCTAAAGGCTCAATCAAGTGAATACGATCGTGACCAGCTAAGATATCGTTTGCTGCTTCTTGCACAGCAGGGCTAAGGTGAACAGGATAAACAACTTCAATTTCCTGATGAAGATCGACCATCTCACGTAAAGCTGCAAAGACATTTCTCATTGATTGACCTTGATTCTCACGACGATGCATGGTTACTAATACAAGTTTCTTATCTGGATCCAATTGATCTAAAACTTCATGATAGTAATCCGATTGAACGGTTAGTTTCAAGGCATCAATGGCTGTATTTCCCGTAATGACAATAGCAGACTCAGGGTGATTTTCCTTGAGGAGATTTTCTTTACTCTCACTAGTTGGAGCAAAATAAAGATCCGCTAGGTTATCAGTCATCTGACGATTCATTTCTTCTGGGAAAGGAGAATACTTATAAAATGTCCTTAGGCCAGCTTCAACGTGGCCGATTCGTACCTGATTATAGAAAGCAACTAAACTTGCTGCAAAAGTTGTTGTTGTATCTCCATGAACAAGAATTATATCTGGAAGTTCTTGCTTAACAACTGGATCAAACTTTTCTAAAATTTTTCCAGTAATGTCTAAGAGGGATTGATTTTTCCCCATAATATCCAGGTCATAATGTGGCTCGATGCTAAACGTTTCAAGAACTTGATCAAGCATTTGACGGTGCTGAGCTGTCACAACTGTGATCGTCTCAATGCTGTCACTATGTTTTTGCAATTCTAACACTAAAGGGGCCATTTTAATAGCTTCTGGTCGTGTTCCAAAAACAACCATCACTTTCAGTTTCTTCATTACGCTATCCTTCTACTATAATAAAATTTGACACATCAGATTAATCTTTATATCGAATTATTGCGCAAATCAATTAATTTGATTATCTTAATTATTTTACCGTCAATTAATTTATATGTCAAATTTTTTCCAAATTATATTATTGCATTTAATTTAATTTTAACAATTTGTAACCTTTTTGTAACAATATTATTTACAACCTTTAAAAAGCCTTATTTTAGGAAATTTTAAGACTTTTCAAAAGAATCCGTATTTAAAAAAACTAAACCTTATATGTTTTTTTTGATATTTATTTTTATCTTGATAATTCAAACAATTATATTTTACCACTTTGAGGAATAAATCAAACAATTTCAAACAAAAAAATTCCTTTTTCGAATGAAAAAGGGACTGTGATTGTTGTTTACTATATTTAAAATTTAAACCTTATAAAATCTGTCTTAAAACAAATTTTTCGACAGATACAAGACCAATTCTCCGATATCTTCACAAACCGCATTCATGGCCGGTTGATGGTTCTGATACCAAACACCCGTCCCATCTGGAATATAGCCTCGTTTGATGTATAATCTCTGGGCAGGTCCATACCCTGAATGGAGCCCAACACCAAGGGTCACCTTATCCGATATGAGCCTAACTTGTTTTTCTGCTTCTTCCAGCAAGAGATTTCCAATACCTTGATTTTGAAAAGGTTCAAAGACATTAAAATCTGAGAGTTCTGGATAGATTTCTGCAAAAGGCCCCTGCTTAGCGCAGGACAAAATTGTGATATAACCCGCTAAAGCACCCTCAACCTCTGCAACTAAGACTTCTCTCTCCCCACTTTCTTGCTCCTTAAAGTATCGAGTTAAAATCTCCTCTCTACTTGGCCAACCTTGGCTGATAAATCCTCGAGATAGTTCTTGTATGTCAGATTCTTGCATTTTTCTAATTGAACATGTCGTCTTCATAAGCTGCTCCTTTATAGCTTTCTCCTACCATTATAGCACGATAATAAAGATTAAAAGAAAAAACCTAGTAAGACAAAAGAATCTTACTAGGTCAACAGGGAATCCTTTCTAACAAAATCCTATAAAAATCTGAAAAAGAGGTCCACTGGACCTCAATTCGCTCTCTCATTTCAAGGCTCGTGAAAAAAAGACCCATATGGATCTTAATTCGCTTTCTTATTTCCGAGCTCATGAAAAAGAGGTCCACTGGACCTCAACTCGCTCTCTCATTTCCATGCTCGTAAAAAAAGACCCACCCGGGTCTTAATTCGCTTTCTTATTTTCAAGCTCATGAAAAAGAGGTCCACTGGACCTCTTTTTTAATCTTCGTTTACGAAAGGCATCAAAGCCATTACGCGTGCGCGTTTGATAGCTGTTGTTACTTTACGTTGGTTTTTAGCTGAAGTTCCTGTTACACGACGAGGAAGGATTTTCCCACGTTCTGAAACGAAACGGCTAAGAAGCTCAGTATCTTTGTAATCAACATATTCAATTTTGTTTGCTGCGATGTAATCAACTTTTTTACGGCGTTTGAATCCGCCACGACGTTGTTGAGCCATGTTTTTTCTCCTTTATAGTATTAATTGTCCATTAAAATGGTAAATCATCATCTGAAATGTCCAATGGATTGGTTGCTCCAAATGGATTTTCAGAACGTGAAAAGTCTGGTACTGGGTTTGCAGGTGCTGATTGACCAGCAGTTGGTGCAGAATAAGCTCCACCTGAATGTCCTTCACGCACTCCGCGGCTTTCCAACATTTGGAAATTCTCAGCCACGACTTCTGTTACGTAGACACGTTGTCCTTGCTGGTTATCGTAACTACGAGTCTGGATACGGCCTGTGATCCCGATAAGAGAGCCTTTTTTAGCCCAGTTAGCAAGATTTTCAGCCTGTTGGCGCCACATAACGACATTGATAAAATCAGCCTCACGTTCGCCATTTTGACTCTTAAATGTACGGTTTACTGCAAGAGTAAAAGTCGCAACTGCTACATTTGATGGGGTATAACGCAACTCAGCGTCACGTGTCATACGCCCTACAAGTACAACATTGTTAATCATAATTTACCTTCTTACGCGTCAAGTTTGACGATCATGTGACGAAGAATGTCAGCGTTGATTTTTGAAAGACGGTCAAACTCTTTAAGAGCTGCGTCGTCGTTTGCTTCAACGTTAACGATGTGGTAAAGTCCTTCACGGAAATCTTGGATTTCGTATGCAAGACGACGTTTTTCCCATGATTTTGATTCAACAACAGTTGCACCGTTGTCAGTCAAGATAGAGTCAAAACGTGCTACCAAAGCGTTTTTCGCTTCTTCTTCAATGTTTGGACGAATGATATAAAGAATTTCGTATTTAGCCATTGATATGTTCCTCCTTTTGGTCTAATGACCCCTAGTCTTTGCAAGGGGTAAGTGAGGTTTGCTCACAATAAACTATTATACTAGAAAAACTGATAGATAGCAAGATAAAAGTGAAAAAAGAAGATGAAATTATCTTCTTTTTACTAGTTTATGGTTTGATACGGTGCAACATACGTGGGAATGGAATAGCTTCACGGATGTGTTTTGTACCTGCTGCGAAAGTGACCATACGTTCAATACCGATACCAAATCCACCATGTGGTACTGTACCATATTTACGAAGGTCAAGGTAAAATTCATACTCTGTACGATCCATTCCAAGTTCTTCCATTTTAGCAACAAGAGCATCGTAGTCTTCCTCACGCATAGAACCACCGATGATTTCTCCATACCCTTCTGGTGCGAGCAAATCTGCACAAAGCACGCGCTCTGGATTTCCAGGAACTGGTTTCATGTAGAAGGCCTTGATGGCTGCTGGGTAGTTCATAACAAATGTTGGCACACCAAAGTGGTTTGAAATCCATGTTTCGTGTGGTGAACCAAAGTCATCGCCATGCTCAAGATGCTCGTAGTCAGCATCTTCATCATTTTCATGCTCTTGCAAAAGGTCAATGGCTTGATCGTAAGTGATGCGTTTGAATGGCTCTGCAATGTAGCGTTTCAAGAGCTCTGTATCACGTTCCAAGGTTTCCAAGGCTTGAGGTGCACGGTCAAGAACACCTTGAAGAAGGGCTTTTACGTAAGCTTCTTGCAAGTCAAGTGACTCATCATGTGTCAAGTAAGAGTACTCCGCATCCATCATCCAGAACTCAGTCAAGTGACGGCGTGTTTTTGATTTTTCAGCACGGAATACTGGACCAAAGTCAAAGACACGACCAAGAGCCATAGCCCCTGCTTCTAGGTAAAGCTGACCTGATTGACTCAAGTAGGCTGGTGTTCCAAAGTAGTCTGTTTCAAAGAGTTCTGTTGAATCTTCAGCCGCGTTTCCTGAAAGAATTGGGCTATCAAATTTCATGAAGCCGTTCTTGTCGAAAAACTCATAAGTTGTATAGATGATAGCGTTACGGATTTGCATCACCGCTACTTGCTTGCGAGAGCGGAGCCACAAGTGACGGTTGTCCATCAAGAAGTCTGTTCCGTGTTCTTTTGGTGTGATTGGGTAATCTTGAGATTCACCGATCACTTCGATGTCTGTAATATCCAACTCATAGCCAAACTTAGAACGTTCGTCTTCTTTGACAATTCCTGTCACATAAACAGAAGTTTCTTGGCTCAATCGTTTGATGACATCAAACTTCTCAAGTCCCACTTCCTCACCGAACTTTTCAATAAAGTTTGGTTTAAAGGCAACTCCTTGGAAGAAGGCTGTCCCATCACGCAATTGCAAGAAGGCAATTTTCCCTTTTCCAGATTTGTTGGCAACCCAGGCTCCGATGGTCACTTCTTGACCAACGTAGTCTTTTACATCGATAATTGTTACACGTTTTGTCATAATCTATCTTCCTTTTTTCGTTTAACTTGTCCGAAGACATCATTACCCACTATTTTACCATAAATGGACTGTGATAGCTAGGTTCTACTAGAGAAAAATCGCGAGATTTTCGTTACAAAAAATCTTCGCTAAAAAGGCGAAGATTCTAAGTTTTATTTTTCCATAAACTGGTGCAAACGACGAATAGCTTCTTTTAATGTGTCCAAGTCTGTGGCATAGCTGAGACGAACATTTTCTGGTGCTCCAAATCCAGCTCCTGTAATCAAGGCAAGGCCGACTTCTTCGAGAATAGCCGTTGTAAACTCTGTCACATCGGTATAACCCTTCATTTCCATCGCTTTTTTAACATTTGGGAAAAGATAGAAGGCACCTTGGGGCTTGACAACTTCAAATCCTGGGACTTGGCACAAGAGAGGATAAATGGTATTCAACCGTTCCTCAAATGCTTGACGCATGGTTTCAACAGAGTCTTGCGGTCCAGTTAGGGCTTCAATGGTAGCATATTGTGATACAGCAGTCAGGTTGGAGGTCGTTTGTCCTGTTAGTTTGCTCATGGCAGCAATAATTTCAGGATTTCCCACAGCATAACCTACCCGCCAACCAGTCATGGCATAGGCCTTAGATACACCGTTAATCACGATGGTTTGCTTGCGAATGGCTTCTGACAGACTAGAAATTGGAACAAATTCGTTCCCGTTATAAACCAAACGACCATAAATATCATCTGCTAAGATAAGGACATCATGCGCAACAGCCCAATTTCCGATAGCCAAGAGTTCCTCACGAGAGTAAATCATACCGGTCGGATTCGATGGTGAATTGAGAACTAAGATCTTGGTCTTATCTGTTCGCGCTGCTTCTAGCTGCTCTACTGTTACTTTAAAGTGATTGTCTTCCTTTGCCTGGACAAAGACTGGCACTCCTTCTGCCATTTTGACCTGGTCTCCATAGCTGACCCAGTATGGTGTAGGGATAATGACTTCATCACCTGGATTGACCACAGCCATAAAGAAGGTGTAGAGAGAGAACTTAGCACCAGTGGCAAAGGTAACCTCGTTGGCTGCAACAGAATACCCATAATAGCGTTCAAAATAGGTATTAACCGCCGCTTTTAACTCTGGTAGGCCTGAAGCAACTGTATAAAAGGAAGCTCGTCCATCTCGAATCGCTTCTACCGCTGCATCCTGAATGTTTTCAGGAGTATGAAAATCAGGCTGTCCCAAGGTTAAGAAAAGAACATCCTTTCCCTGAGCTTTTAATGCTTTGGCTCTTGCATCACTAGCTAGAGTGATGCTTTCTTCCATTTCTAGTACACGTTTGGATAGTTTCATATGCCCTCCTTATTGGATCACTGCTCCTGTTTCAAAGTCAACCAGATAGTACTGTTTTCCTGACTTAACTTCCCAAATCGGCTTGTCCTGATAGCGACCAAAAGTAATCTTGTCAATGTCGCTAGCTCCTTTTTCCCTCGAAATCGTCGCTGCCTTGTCTTGAGAAATCCCTTTATCAAGCTGATAAACATAAATCTTGTGGTCATTCTTTTCAATCAGTACGGCAATGGCCTCTTGCTTTTTATTATGTCCTAAAACGCTGTAATAACCTTCTAGTCCATTATAAAAATCAACCTGATCTGCCTTTTCCAATTCTGCATACTGCTTGGCTAGTTTTTCTCCCTCAACTCTAGCATCTTGATAGGGTTTCATGCTGAGTGATATCAGATAAAGGAAGGAAGTGGTCATGACTAGTACTACCAGAGCAATGCCGATTCCATACTGTAAAAGTAGCTTGTTTTTTGCTTTTTTCTGTCTTAGTTTCACTCGTCTATTTTACCATCTCTCCTTCTTTATTACAAGTGAAGACGGGAACATTCTAAGATTCTTTTCCTATAAAATATAAGTTCTTGTTTTTCTCTCTCATTATTGATAAAATAGCCTTATGAAACAATATTTGAAAGAGAAAATTTCCGATAATCAACTAGACTTAAAAACGGCTATCGTCCTCAATAAAGCCATACGAACTTTTAAACCATATGAAGCCAAGGCTGCTAAAGAACACGGGCTAACACCCACCCAATTTTCAGTTTTGGAAACCCTCTATAGCAAGGGGGAACTACGCATTCAGGATTTGATTGAAAAAATGTTGGCCACTTCTGGAAACATGACTGTTGTCATTCGAAATATGGTTCGAGATGGATGGATTTCTAGAACTTGCGACCCCAAGGATCGTCGCTCCTTTTTCCTGAAATTAACACCTGCAGGACGCAGAAAAATCGAGGAGGTTCTTCCTGACCATATCGATTCGATTGTAGAAGCACTCAGCATCTTGGAAGATGGCGAAAAGGAAGACTTAATCCAGATTTTAAAAAAATTTAAAAATTTGTGAGCAAAATTATTGCTAATTAGTATCATTTGTTGTAACATGGATGGTAACAAAAGAGTTCGCTCTTTGAATTTTAAACTAAAGGAGACACATCATGTCTAAAAAAGTATTATTTATCGTCGGTTCACTACGCCAAGGTTCTTTCAACCACCAAATGGCCCTCGAAGCTGAAAAAGCACTTGCTGGAAAAGCAGAAGTTAGCTATCTTGATTACTCAGCTGTTCCTCTCTTCAGCCAAGATTTGGAAGTTCCAACTCATCCAGCTGTAGCTGCTGCTCGTGAAGCAGTCCTTGCTGCGGATGCTATCTGGATCTTCTCTCCAGTCTACAACTTCTCTATCCCTGGAACAGTGAAAAACTTGCTTGACTGGCTCTCTCGCGCCATTGACTTGTCTGATACACGTGGTGCTTCTGCCCTCCAAGACAAGTTTGTTACTGTCTCATCTGTAGCCAATGCTGGTCACGATCAACTCTTTGCTATTTACAAAGACCTCTTGCCATTTATCCGTACACAAGTCGTTGGTGATTTTACAGCTGCTCGTGTCAATGACTCTGCTTGGGCAGACGGAAAATTGGTGTTAGAAGAAGCAACTGCTTCATCACTTGCAAAACAAGCGGACGACCTTCTTGTAGCCATCAACTAATCTAGCAAAAACCAGCTCGAATGAGCTGGTTTTATGCTTGTTTCACAAAGACGAGTTCTAAGTCACTGGATAAATCAGGTTGGTAGTCAAAGCCTGCAAAACTGAGCTTGCGAGCTTGTTCGACTGTATGGACTTGCCCCTCTATCAAGGCGGTTAAAAAGGCACCACGGGCTTTTTTTGAAATGGTTGAGTGGATTTTCAGCTGGCCTGCCTTGTCCTCCATAAATTTGAAGGTCACTATCTTTTCTCTAATTTCCTTCGAAAATACGGTTTCAAACTCTGATGATAGGAGTGAGAATATCAAATCCTCATCCTCTAGTGCCTCATCGTAGGCTGACTTCCAATGACTCTTTAAAGTCTTCCCAGCAACTTTTAACTTCATCAAGAAGTCCAAACGGTGAGGAGCCATGGGCGACAAGGCGGGGACAACACCGTATAAAGCCGAGGTAATTAGGACATGATTTTCAAGATAGGTTTGTTCAGCCTTGGTTAACTCATCTCGTTTGATGTGACGATACATGAGACCATCGAAAAGTTTCAAGGCTGGATAATGTTTAGCCCTGTGATCTTTTAAAGCTTGAATATGAGCGTACTCTTCTTCTGCTTTCTCGGCAGATACCTTATAAAAAGTCTCTAATTCACTAGCTGAGTAATGCGCCAGTGAGTCAAGGACTTCCTGACTTTCTTCCCTCAAAGGGAGCGCTTCGATACAAGGATGGTCTGTGTTCATTTCTTTGGCTGTTGGGATTAAAATTTTCATATTGTTAGTGTAGCATATTTTTCAATCACGACCAAGAATTTCATCTTAAAAACCTCGGTTCACACCGAGGTTTCTCTGTTTATTTTGGCCATCCTAACCAGATAGCCACGAGAACAAGGGCTGTGCCAGCTAAGCTTGTTAAGATAGATAAGAATTTATCTTTTTTCTCCTTGAACTGAGAAAACCTATTTTTATACTCAATGAAAATCAAAGAGCAAACTAGGAAGCTAGCCGCAGGCTGTACTTGAGTACGGCAAGGCGACGCTGACGTAGTTTGAATTTGATTTTCGAAGAGTATTATTGTACTTTAAAGGTCTTGAGATAATTATCTTTTCCAACTTGACCTTCAAAGGATTGCCCATTTTCAAGGTAAGGAAGGTCGTCTGACACGGAAGCCTTGACTTTATAAATCTTGCCATCAACTTTGAAGAAGTAGACGGTGTCACCCTTGATAACAGCTGATTTAAGGTCTGAAACCACTCCCTTGATGTTTTCTACCGTTTCATTATCCAGCTCTAGGTCGTTTTTATTGGCATATTTGCTGAGGAGTTCATCTACTGTAGCTGCTACGATGACGTTTTGGTACTCCACGGCATCGACCAATGCATACTCCTTGACCAAGCCTGCGTTATCTTTCAAGCCCATGATATAAAGAGGCTTGTCATTGAGATTAACAAGGATAGGGAAGGTAGCCTTGTAGGCCTTCTCTTGCACTGCTCCTTCTGCGGAAGCACGGGCTGATTCTTCGGTTGCTGATGCTAGATTGTACTTGGTGATTTCACCAGTGCGCATATTTTCAAGGATAAATCCTAGATTACTTTCGTCAGCATTTGCTGAAGTCACCCCTGTGTAGAGATAAATGTCATTTCCGATAGAAAGATAGTTATAGCCCTCTGTCGTTTGGGTGACGTTTTTCTTAGAAATCAAGGCATTCCAGAAGCCGTCTTTATACTTGCCGTTGTAGTTGATTTGCTCGATGGTTTCTTCATCTGGATAGACACGATCCACCCATTCTGGGACTTCATCCAAGCTGTATTCCTTGGTTTCTCCATCGGTCGCATCCAAGATAATAACAGATGAAGGACGAGGGACTCCTAGACCAAACTGCTTTTGATAAACGGTTGCTACATAGAAGGGATTGCCTTCATCATCCACCTCAAAGGAGGGCGTTTTAAAAATCTTGGTTGGGTACTTAATACGAAGATGACGTTTGACATCGCGATTAAAATACTCGGAGTCAGAATACTTCATTGGCGTTTTTAAATCCACCAATTCTGCATTTCCTGTCACCATATCAACCTTGATATACTCTCCAATTCCCTTGGACTGATTATTAAACCATTTGATCGGGTCGGCATACTCCAAAGGGGTCACCCGATAGGGTTTGCCATCAACCGTCAGCTGAGTATAAGTATCTGCTGCTACGTACTGGGAGACCTTATCCGTCAGAGAGCCTAGATAACGGTCTCCAATCTTTTCGGCGGTACTCCGATCTAGGATTGGAACCTTGCTGGTATCACTCTTGGGAAAATCTTTAAAATCTTTTTCTGTGATAGATACCACATTAGCATAATTTTTTGCTTGGAAAAAGCTAGAGGTTACTAAGCCAACCAGACCAGCAAGGGCAAAGATAAGTCCTGCGGCCAGCAACAATCCTTTACTGAGTTTGGTAAAATGAAGTCCTTCTAGATTAAGCTCGTTGGCATGCTTGCCATGACGTACATGAACATTTTTGAGGAGATTGGTATCCTTGCGGAAACTAAACAAAATCCCCATCACCACCAGATGCCCACAGAGAAAGAAGATGAATTCCCAACTAGTCAGATTGAATGGTGGTAAAAAGATATACCAAGTCGTTGCGATAAAAACAAGTTCAAATAGTATGCGTTTCATCTGAGTTCCTCCTAAATTATCCGTCCTTCCAAATGATCCAGTTCATGTTGGCAGATCTGAGCTGGAAAACCTGTCAGTGTAATGGTCTGTTCCTGCCACTTGCTATCGCGATAGGAAACCGTAATCGTTTCATAACGAATCGTCGTTCGAACCCCAGTCAAAGACAAACAACCTTCCTCTGTCTCGTAAGGCCCTTTGTAGGAAAGGAGAATAGGGTTAAACATGACCATGGGAACTAGGCCAAGATTAAAGATAATCACACGCTTCTGCACACCAATCATATTGGCCGCCAGACCGACACAGGTCTCGCGATTAGCCAGCAAGGTATCCTGCAAATCCTTAGCCAGATAAAGGTCTTCCTGACTTGCAGGTTTCGAGACCTGAGACAAGAATAAGATATCTCGGACAATTTTCTTTTCCATTCTCTTACGCTCCTTACAACTTTACTTTATTATAGCACAAAAGGGGGCAACTTCTAGTCCTTTCCCTCAAATGCAAAAAAAGCCATCCGAAGATGACTTTCTTATTAAATCGCGTTCTTATCAAGACCAAGTTTACGTTGAACAAACTTAACGATTTCGACGATAAGTATCATTGAGAAGCTTCCAGCAAGAACAATGGCCCATTGTGACAAGTCTAGTTTGGTTACGTGGAAGATTCCTTCAAGCGGTTCTACGACAATTGTTGCCATCAGAAGAATGAAGGATACCAAGATAGACCAGTTAAAGGTCTTAGACTTGAATGGGCCAACTGTCAAGATGGATTGGTAAACAGACTTGACATTGTAGGCATGGAAGAGCTGGATCAAACCGAGTGTTGCAAAGGCCATAGTAAGGGCATCCGCATGAATGGCATGATTGTCACCCACATGAACTGGGTAAGCAATTGCAAGTCCATAAACACTCATAACAATAGCTGCTTGGAGTACACCTTGATAGATGATAGAACTCAAAACACCACCTGAGAAGAAGCTTGCCTTTCGTCCACGTGGTTTATGATTCATGACACCAGGCTCAGCAGGTTCAACACCAAGAGCGATAGCTGGGAAGGTATCTGTTACCAAGTTGATCCACAAGAGATGAACTGGCTGCAAGACGTCCCAACCAAACAAGGTTGATAAGAAGATAGTTAATACTTCAGCAGTATTGGCAGAAAGTAAGTACTGAATAGTCTTTTGAATGTTTGAGAAGACCTTACGTCCTTCTTCAACTGCGACGATAATAGTCGCAAAGTTATCATCTGCAAGAATCATGTCAGAAGCTCCCTTAGAAACCTCTGTACCAGTGATTCCCATACCGATACCGATATCGGCTGTTTTCAGAGCTGGCGCATCATTAACACCGTCACCTGTCATAGCAACAACCTTACCTTGTTTTTGCCAAGCCTTGACGATACGAACCTTGTGTTCTGGAGACACACGGGCATAAACAGAGTATTGACCAACTACTTTTTCAAAGTCTTCATCTGACAGTTCGTTGAGCTCAGCACCAGTTAAAACGTGACCTTCTGTATCATTTGCATCAATAATTCCCAAACGTTTGGCAATGGCTTCCGCTGTATCTTGGTGGTCACCAGTGATCATGATTGGACGGATTCCCGCTTCCTTAGCGACACGAACAGCTTCTGCTGCTTCGGCACGTTCAGGGTCAATCATTCCAATCAATCCAGTAAAGATCAAGTTGTTTTCAAGCTCTTCAGAAGTCAGGTTTTCTGGAATGCTGTCTACAATCTTATAAGCACCCGCAAGAACACGCAAGGCTTGGTGAGCCATTTCAGAGTTGTTTGTGTGAATTAAGTCATTAACTTTCTCATCAATCGGAGCAACATCTCCAGCCTTATCACGAGCAACACAACGTTTCAAAAGTTGGTCAGGGGCTCCCTTGACTGCTACGAGGAATTTACCATCTGGTAATGGATGAACCGTTGACATGAGTTTACGATCTGAGTCAAATGGTAACTCAGCTACACGAGGATATTGCTCTAAAAATCCTTTAACATCATAGCCCTTGTCCAAGGCATACTGGATGAAGGCTGTTTCCGTTGGATCCCCAATCAGGTTTCCTTCTGCATCAATCTTAGTATCATTAGCCAAAACAACAGAACGAAGAAGAGGCATTTCAAGACCTAGTTCAATATCATCAGCTGAATCATGTAGGACTGCATCATAGAAGACTTTTTCGACTGTCATCTTGTTCATGGTAAGCGTACCAGTCTTATCAGAAGCGATGATCTCAGTTGAACCAAGTGTTTCAACTGCTGGCAACTTACGAACGATAGAGTTTCGTTTTGCCAAAACTTGAGTACCAAGGGCAAGAACGATGGTCACGATAGCAGGAAGTCCTTCTGGGATGGCTGCAACAGCAAGCGCAACAGATGTCATCAACTCACCAAGTGGATTTTTACCTTGAATGAAGACTCCGACTACAAAAGTAACAAGGGCAATGACCAAAATTGCATAGGTCAAAACCTTAGAAAGGTTGTTCAAGTTTTGTTTGAGTGGCGTATCTGTCTCATCCGCATCTTGGAGCATGCCAGCGATATGACCCACTTCAGTATACATACCTGTATTGACGACAACACCAAGACCACGACCATAAGTCACATTTGAGTTTTGAAAGGCCATATTGACACGGTCACCAATACCAGCATCTGCAGCGAGCTCGACTGTCAAGTCTTTTTCAACTGGAACAGACTCACCTGTCAAGGCTGCTTCTTCGATTTTAAGAGAATTAGCTTCTAGCAAACGTAGGTCTGCTGGCACTACATCACCTGCTTCAAGAGCAACGATATCACCTGGTACCAATTCTTTGGAATCAATCTCAGCCATGTGTCCATCACGAATAACGCGAGCAGCTGGACTCGACATAGACTTGAGGGCTTCGATAGCTTCTTCTGCTTTTCCTTCTTGGTAAACACCGAAGGCAGCGTTGATGATAACCACGGCAAGGATAATGATGGCATCTGCGATGTCTTCCCCACCAGAAGTCACGACTGACAAGATAGCCGCAGCAACTAGGATAATAATCATCAAATCCTTAAATTGCTCGATAAACTTGACTAGGAGAGATTTTTTCTCACCCTCTTCCAGTTCATTGCGTCCATATTCAGCTAGACGTTTCTGTGCTTCGCTTGACGAAAGACCTTGCTCAGTTGCTTCTACTGACTTCAAGACCTCTTCAGGACTTTGAGTATAAAACGCTTGGCGTTTTTGTTCTTTTGACATGTGTCTCCTCCTTGACATTGTGTGCAAAACAAGTTCTCTTTTAGTTTTATGACAAACAAAAAGAGACCTGTTAATCATAACAAGTCTCGCTGTTTAAGATAGTGCCGGAAAACATACTTTTCAGTATACAATTCGGAATGACGACACTATCACAGGTTTCTGCCAGCTACTCCCTTGAGTAGTACTATTATATCAAAATTTGAAAAGTTTTCAAGGGTTAAAATCAGATGAAACAAGACTAAATTTGAATTTTCCCATGAAAACCAGTATAATGTAAGAATACTATATGACTAGAAAGGAAGCCCGATGAACCAATCCATGTCAAATCTCAAATTGGCAGAACGTGGAGCTATTATCAGCATTTCGACTTACCTCCTCTTGTCTGCGGCAAAATTGGCAACTGGTCACCTCCTGCATTCTTCCAGTTTGGTGGCAGATGGTTTCAACAACGTATCCGATATTATTGGAAATGTTGCTCTCTTGATTGGGATTCGGATGGCACGCCAGCCTGCAGACCGTGACCATCGTTTCGGTCACTGGAAAATTGAAGATTTGGCTAGCTTGATCACTTCCATCATCATGTTCTACGTTGGCTTTGATGTTCTTCGGGACACCATTCAAAAAATTCTCAGTCGGGAACAGACAGTTATCGACCCACTGGGTGCAACTCTCGGAGTCGTCTCTGCGTCAGTCATGTTCGCAGTTTATCTCTATAATACTCGCCTCAGTAAGAAATCCAAGTCCAAGGCGCTCAAGGCTGCCGCCAAGGACAATCTTTCCGATGCTGTTACCTCACTTGGGACTTCCATTGCCATCCTAGCCAGCAGTTTTAATTATCCAATCGTGGATAAATTGGTCGCTATCATCATCACCTTCTTTATCTTAAAGACAGCCTATGATATCTTTATCGAGTCTTCCTTTAGTCTTTCAGATGGTTTTGACGACCGTCTGCTGGAAGATTATCAGAAGGCCATCATGGAGATTCCAAAGATTAGTAAGGTTAAGTCCCAAAGAGGTCGCACCTACGGTAGCAATATCTACCTTGATATCACGCTGGAGATGAATCCCGACCTATCAGTCTATGAAAGTCATGAGATTGCAGACCAGGTCGAATCCATGCTAGAAGAGCGTTTTGGAGTCTTTGATACCGATGTTCATATCGAGCCAGCTCCTATACCTGAGGACGAAATTTTGGACAATGTCTATAAAAAACTACTCATGCGCGAGCAATTGATTGACCAAGGCAATCAATTAGAAGAACTCCTTGCTGAGGACTTTCTCTATATTCGTCAAGATGGAGAGCAGATGAATAAAGAGGCTTATAAGTCTGAAAAAGAACTTAGTGCTGCTATTAAGGACATTCAGATTACCTCCATTAGTCAGAAAACCAAGCTCATTTGCTATGAGCTAGATGGCATCGTCCACACCAGTATCTGGCGTCGCCATGAAACTTGGCAAAATATCTTCCACCAGGAAACAAAAAAAGAGGACAAAGAGTAACCCTATCCAGTGGATAGGGCTTTTTTGATTGATTCTCTTTAAACTAAAGTGTCTTATAGCTGTTTGGAAGATTTGCTTTTCGAAGCTTGTTTTGTCTGTTTTCTTGCTTGACGATTTTGTTCGATACGCCATTCTCTTTCATAGTACTTCATAGTCTCGTATACCCTTTCAGGAAGACCTACATCTAATAGAAAGATAGGGATAATCAAATCTGCTGACTGATGAAAAGGGAAACACCTTCTCTTCAGTAGGGCTAGAGGTGATTGGGATTTCACATTTTCCTTGTTTTTAAAATCAAATTCAATCCGATAGGAATCCCTATACTTCCCTCGAATCCGAGAGAAAGAAAATTCCTCTACATCAGCCCAAGCATAGAAATGACTGGGTTTCTTTGGATTCGGTTTGTAGTAAAACCCCTGAACAGTACATCTCAAATATTCCTTATCCGAGCTTAAAAGTCTGTAAGTCTGATAAACTACTACTCCAGCACAAAAGAGGACAAGCAGCATTAACAAAATACTTACCGTATGAAGTCCCGTCCCCTTTTCCGAATACGAATGGAGATAATAGAGAGGTAACAAGAAGAAAAGCACTGAAGTCAAGCCAAACAAGGCATTCCAAATGATTTTCTTGGGACTACGTTTAATGACTTTTTCTTCCATTATGCCAACTCACTTAGATATTCATAGCGCTCGTATTTTTCAAGGAGTTCTTCGTTTTTCTCATCCAGTTCTTTTTGGAGAGTAGCCAGCTTACCAAAGTCAGAGCCATTTGCCTGCATTTCTTCTTCAATAGCAGCAATACGATTTTCCAAGGCTTCAATATCCCCTTCAATGCTTGCCCACTCCTGCTTTTCTTGGTAGGTCATGCGTTTCTTGTCTTCACGGACCTTGACTACTTTTTCCTTTTCTGCCTTTTGCACTTGATTGGCCATCTCTGTTTCAAAGACTTTTTCATCAAGGTAGTCGGTGTAATGACCAAAGAAAGGACGAATCTTACCATCCTCAAAAGCGAGAATCTTGGTCGCTACCTTATCTAGGAAATAACGGTCGTGGCTAACTGTCAAGACAGGGCCGGCAAAGCTCTGCAAGAAATTTTCCAAGACTGTCAAGGTTGCAATGTCCAAGTCATTTGTCGGCTCATCCAAAAGGAGAGCATTTGGTTTTTCCAAGAGCAGTTTGAGGAGATAAAGGCGTTTTTTCTCTCCACCAGACAATTTCTCAATCAAGGTTCCATGCGTCGAACGTGGGAAAAGGAACTGCTCCAGCAACTCAGCGATGGAAGTCGTAGAACCACCGCTGGTCTTAACCTCTTCTGCTACTTCCTGCAGGTAATTGATAACGCGCTTGCTTTCATCTAAACCTTCAATTTGTTGAGAGAAATAGGCAATGCGAACCGTCTCACCGATGATAACTTGACCTTTAGTCGGCTCAAGACTTCCTGCGATGAGATTAAGCAGAGTTGACTTCCCGACACCATTATCCCCAACAATTCCGATACGGTCTTTGGCTTGCACCAATAGATTAAAATCTTGCAAAATGGGCTTGTTTTCATAGGCGAAGGAAACATTCTGAAACTCGATGACTTTTTTCCCAATCCGACTGGTTTCAAAGTTCATGGTCAAGTCTGTATCAGCAACGCCACCTGAAACTTCTTTTTTCAAATCGTGGAAACGATTGATACGGGCCTGTTGCTTGGTCGCACGTGCCTGTGGTTGTCTGCGCATCCAGGCCAGTTCTTGCTTATAAAGTTGTTCTTTTTTGTGGAGAAGGGCAGCGTCACGCTCATCTTGTTCAGCCTTGAGGCGAACATAGTCCTGGTAATTTCCCTGATACTCGGTCAAGCCTGCTCGGTCCAACTCGAAAATCCGCGTTGATAGTGCATCTAGGAAATAACGATCGTGGGTGATAAAGAGAACGGTCTTCTTGGAATTTTTCAAAAAAAGAGTCAGCCACTCAATGGTCGCAATGTCCAGGTGGTTGGTCGGCTCGTCCAGAAGCAAGAGGTCGTGGTTTCCTAGGAGAACTTGCGCCAACTGAACCCGTCTTCTCAAACCGCCTGACAATTCACCAACTGGAGTCGACAAGTCCTGAATACCTAGCTTACTGAGGACCGTCTTGACCTGGCTTTCAATTTCCCAGGCTTGGAGAGAATCCATCTCTGCCATGACCCGTTCCAAAGGAGCCTGCTTGTCCTCACTGTAGTTGAGCATGATTAACTCATACTCACGAATGAGCTGGATTTCCTTGAGGTCGCTGGAGAGAACCGTATCCAAGACCGTCTTGTTATCATCAAAATCAGGATTCTGGGTCAAGTAGCCAATCTTGTAGTCATTCTTAGCCGAAAAGGGACTGACATCCCCATCAAAGCCAGAAACGCCAGAAAGGACGTCTAAAAGGGTGGTCTTACCCGTCCCATTGACACCGATTAGACCGATTCTATCCAAGTCATGGATGATAAAGGAAATATCCTTAAAAACGGTCTTGTCTCCGACGGATTTGCTTAGTTTTTCAACGATAAAATCACTCATTTTTTCTCCCTCAGGTAAGCATGGATTGCTTGACGATCATTTTCCAACTCTCCATCGACAATGGCAAACTCAATCTCTGTTAAAATCTCTCCCAAGTCTGGTCCTGGCTGGTAACCATATTCCTTAATCAAAATTCCACCGTTAATCTGAATTTCTTTCTTGTCATGAATGGTCAAACTATGGTAAGTTTCTGTGATAGATTGTGGGTTGACTTCTTTTCCTTGGGCCTGACGAAGATTTTCAGCTTGTAGAAGGGAATCCAAGTCAAAGCGGTAACAATCGCGCTTGCTCAGCTCTCCTTCTTCTCGCAAAGCCAAAATGGTCAGCAAATCCTGAACCTGCTTGGCAAACTGGCGTGAGGTTTTCCAAGCTTTCAAAAATGGCTGTGCATCTTTAATCTCCAAAGCCCACAATAGAGCCGCCCAGGCTTGTTCAGAAGATTCAAAAGTGAACTCAGTCTCCAAATCAAACAGTCTGTTGAGCTTGTCCTGGCTCCCTGCCATATCTGGAAGATAGTCATAAGCTCGACTCTCAATCATGGAAGCCAGACCAACTCGCCAAAAAGGTGCCAGCAAGAGCTTATCAAACTCAACGAAGGTACGCTCCACAGAAATTTTCTCCAAGAGTGGCGTCAAAGTCTTCATCGCCACAAAAGTTTCTGACTCAAGTTTAAAACCGAGACTGGCCTGAAAACGAAAACCACGCATAATACGTAAAGCATCTTCGTTGAAACGTTCACTAGCCACTCCAACTGCTCGCAAGACTTGGTTTTTCAAATCTTCTAAACCATGGAACAAGTCAATAATTTCGCCTGTCTCATCCAAGGCAAAGGCATTAACTGTGAAATCACGGCGCTTGAGGTCCTCTTCTAGCGAACGCACAAAGGAAACCGCACTGGGTCTACGATAGTCCACATAGACATCCTCTGTTCGAAAGGTTGTTACCTCATACTCCTCGTCCCCATCTAGGACCAAGACGGTTCCGTGCTCGATTCCGATGTCAGCTGTGCGAGGGAAAATCTGCTTGGTTTCTTCTGGATAGGAAGAAGTCGCAATATCCACATCGTGGATGGGGCGATTGAGGAGGGCATCTCGAACAGAGCCCCCAACAAAATAGGCCTCAAAGCCTGCTTCTTTAATTTTTTCTAATACTGGTAAAGCCTTCTGAAATTCAGAAGGCATTTGCGTTAATCTCATAATAAGTGTTCTAATCCATAGACAAGCTCATGACGCTTGACAACTTCTTTGATTCCCAAATTGACCCCTGTCATGAAGGAGCTGCGATCATAGGAGTCATGACGAAGGGTCAATCCTTCTCCCTGATTGCCAAAGATAACTTCCTGATGGGCTACCAAGCCTGGTAGACGAACTGAGTGGATCCGCATGCCATCAAAATCAGCACCACGGGCACCTGCAATCAATTCTTCCTCATCAGGCGCACCCTGTTGGATAGATTCTCGCACTTCCGCCATCAGCTCAGCCGTTTTAATGGCTGTTCCACTCGGAGCATCTTTTTTCTTGTCATGATGGAGCTCGATAATCTCCACATTTGGGAAATATTTGGCAGCCTGCGTCGCAAATTGCATAAGCAAGACAGCACCCAAGGCAAAGTTAGGGGCAATCAAGCCACCCAAATCTTGTTCACGAGAAAGTGCTTTTAGTTCTGCAATTTCTTCACTAGTGAAGCCTGTTGTTCCTACGACAGGAGCAAAGCCATTTTCAAGAGCAAAGCGCGTATTTTCGTAGGCAACGGCTGGTGTAGTAAAATCTACCCAAACATCCGCTTCAACACCAGCCAAGTCAGCCTTATCATTGAAGACAGGAATCCCCTGCCACTCTGACTCAGACTCAAAAGGATCCAAAACTGCGACCAAGTCCAAGTCTGGATCAGCCAAGACCATCTGACAAGCAGCTTGGCCCATCTTTCCCTTAAAACCGGCAATAATTACTCGAATACTCATCTCTACTCCTGTCTAAGATACAAAGCCTGTAAGAACACAAAGTGAAAATAGGAGTTCTGATCAAGGAGTGTCTACTCCTTGGAAGAACTATCTTTTTCACACAGGGTTCTAGGCGTGTTCAATTATCAAGATACAAAGGACGTTAGCTGCCCATGAAAAATAGGGAATGGCGCTGACTTTCCATGAAAGGCAAGACAGGCATCTTTTTTCAAGAGGCAGGTAGGTCGTGTTCAATTTCTAAGATACAAAGCCTGTAAGAACAATTTAGACGATTGGTGTATAGCTCAAGGCGATACTACCTTCTCCAAGGTGGGTCCCAATGACACTACCAAAGCTAACAATTGGAATTTCAGCAGTCACACCACTCTCCATCAAAAGCTGACGTAAATCCGCTGCCTTTTGAGGAGCGTTCCCATGAATGACTGTTATACGGTAGTTCCCATCTTTTGTCAACTCCTTGATGATTTCCACCAAACGTTTGATTGCTTTCTTTTCTGTACGAACTTTTTCGTAAACTTCAATCACTCCTTGGTCATTAAAGTAAAGAATAGGCTTGATACTGAGGAGATTTCCTAAGATAGCTGCTCCATTTGACAAACGTCCTCCCTTAACCAAGTGGTCGAGGTCATCTACTATGATAAAGGCTGAATTATCAGCGATTTGGATAGCCAATTTCTCCTGAATCTGGGCAAAATCATCACCTTGTTCTGCCCACTCAAAGGCACTCTCTACCATAAATCCTAGAGGGGAACTTGTGATATGGGTATCTGGAAAGGCAATGGTCAAGCCATCATACTCTTCCAACATGTATTGGATGTTCTGATAAAAGCCTGAAATTCCAGACGAAAGAAAGAGTCCCAAGACATGAGTATAGCCTTCATCTTTCAAGGAATTTAGAATCTCATCCAATTTGGCAATACTCGGTTGACTAGTTTTAGGCAATTCTGCAGACTGAGCCATTTTTTGATAAAATTCCTCAGCAGTCAGATTGACACCTTCGACATACTCCTCCCCATCAATATTAACAGGAATATCCAGGATAAAAAGATTCTCTCTTTGCAGCGTCTTCTCCTCTAAATAGGCTGAAGAATCTGTAATGACAGCTAATTTCATGGCTAAAACTCCAAATTGATTCCTGGAAGATCCAAGGCGATTTCTGTTACTTCATACGTCAAACGATTGAGCATGTTCAAACATGGACGTGCCAGAGTTTCGACTTCTTCTTGGTTAAATTCGCTTGGTTCGTTAACAATGCGACCTTCCACATGGTTCACTTGGGAAATCGTTCCACTGATGACAAATTTGTCAAAGACAATCATGAAACTCAAGATAACGACTAAAGAAGTCACTTGGTTTTCTTGGTCATGTTGGAGTAACTGAAAGTTCACGTCTACCTTGGTTTCAGGAGCTCCATTTTCATTTTCCCATTCAAAGTTACGAGCATCAAAGTGATACTGGCTAACAAATTCTTGTTCTCGTTTAAGATTCATTTTTCTCTCCCATTGCTACAATTTACTATGCAATTGTACCACATTTTTATCATTTCATCTAGTTTTCTAGGCTTTAGTCAATGCCGATTTCATCTTTAACCACAGCAGCAATCGTATCTACATAGTAGTTGACTTCTTCTGTTGTTGGTGCTTCTGCCATGACACGCAAGAGGGGTTCTGTTCCACTTGGGCGGACAAGGATACGACCGTTGCCTGCCATCTCTTCTTCCATCTTTTCTATGATTGTCTTGATGGCTGGTACTTCCATGGCATTGTCTTTCATGGCATTTTCCACTCGGATATTGACCAGTTTTTGTGGGTAAATCGTTACTTCTGATGCTAGTTGAGACAAGCTCTTGCCTGTTTCTTTCATGATTTTGGTCAATTGGACAGCTGATAATTGACCATCACCAGTTGTATTGTAGTCCATCAAGATAACGTGACCTGATTGTTCACCACCAAGGTTGTAGCCTGATTTTCTCATTTCTTCAACGACATAGCGGTCACCAACAGCAGTCACTGCCTTGTTAATACCAGCACTCTCCAAGGCCTTATGGAAGCCAAGGTTAGACATAACCGTTGTCACGATGGTGTTTTGAGCCAACTGGCCTTTTTCAGAAAGGTATTTCCCGATGATGTACATGATCTTATCACCATCGACGATCTCGCCATTTTCATCAACAGCAATCAAACGGTCACTATCTCCGTCAAAGGCCAAACCAATAGCTGACTGACTTTCTTTGACCACTTCTTGAAGAGCTTCTGGATGTGTAGAACCCACATTCAAGTTGATGTTAAGACCATCTGGTGTCTCCCCAATAACAGTTATTTGAGCCCCAAGGTCTGCAAAGATTTGACGGGCACTTGTAGATGCTGCACCGTTGGCTGTATCCAAGGCCACTTTCATTCCTTCAAGAGGCGTTCCAGTTGAAACAAGGTAGCCTTCATACTTACGTAAACCTTCTGGATAGTCCACTAAGGTTCCCAAGCCTTCGGCGCTTGGACGAGGAAGAGTGTCTTCAGTAGCATCTAGCAAAGCTTCGATTTCTGCTTCTTTTTCATCATCAAGTTTGAAGCCATCCCCACCAAAGAATTTAATTCCATTATCAAGGGCTGGGTTGTGGCTGGCAGAAATCATAACACCTGCACTGGCTCCCTCAGTTTTGACCAAGTAAGCTACTGCTGGTGTTGCAAGGACACCAAGTTTGTAGACGTGAATCCCTACAGAGAGAAGACCTGCCACCAAGGCTGATTCTAACATTTCTCCTGAGATACGTGTATCACGTCCTACAAAGACTTTAGGGGCTTCTGTTTCGTGTTGACTGAGGACATATCCACCAAAACGGCCTAGTTTAAAAGCCAATTCTGGTGTCAGTTCTACGTTTGCTTCTCCACGGACTCCATCGGTCCCAAAATATTTACCCATTTTATTTATCATCCTTTTCTATTATTTATTATTGTTTAGACGAATCTGATTTTGTTTCTGAACTCGTTGAAGACGAACTGCCTTCTGAGGAACTTGTTGACGAGTTACTTGAACTAGACGTTGCTGTTTTTGTTGTAATTTTCATAGTTGTGTCAAACGGCATAATGACGCTTGGTAAGACATTTCCATTTTTATCGACTGCTTGTAGAGGAACAGAGGACGAGTAGTTTCTAGTTATCCGTTCACTCGTCGGTAAGATGGCAATGACACGATCTACTTTGGAGAGGGTTTCCTCATCACTAATAACCGTTACTTTTTCATCTGATACAGTAACTGTATCGATTTTCACGCGAGAATCAATCTGACTAGGATCAATCTCCGGCACAACAATGACATTGTCTCGTTTTGCTTTTTTACCAACCTTCACTGTTATCTTTTGCGGTGTCGCAACAGCCGTCAAACCACTCGGTAAATTTTCAATAGTCAGAGGAACTTCGATGGTTCCTACACTAGCATCAGAAAGATCAGCCGTCACCTTAAATTTGCGGGTACTTTCCTGCATCTCACTCGCTAAAGCAACTCTGTTTGAGCCTGTTAGAAAGACCGTCACCTCAGATGTAAAACCACTGATAAAATACTGATCACTGTCATACTGAATATCAATTGGGACATTAAGAACTGTGTTTGTATAAGTCTCCGTCCGCACCTGTCTGGCACTGTTGCTATTCTGATAGTTTGTTGAAGTCGCATAGATAAAGAGGATGCAGGCGAAAAAGAAGGAAGAAATGATGTATAGACTATTTTTTCTCATGTTTCAATCCTCCTAGCAAGCGCTCTTTCAGACCTTGCTTTTTCTCTGATTTTGGAAGTAAGATTCTTCTTAACTCCGATTCAAACTCTTCCAAGGTCAAATCATGCTTAAAGACTCCATTATAGGTGATTGAGATTCCACCCGTTTCTTCCGAAACCACAAAGGTAAGAGCATCTGACACTTCCGACAAACCAATCGCCGCCCTGTGACGCGTTCCAAACTCCTTGGAAATCCCGGTATCTTCGGTCAGGGGTAGATAGGCTGAAGTGACGGCAATCCGGTCTTCCTTGATAATGACAGCACCATCATGCAAGGGAGTATTGGGAATAAAAATATTGATAAGCAATTCAGCCGAAATTTTAGCATCTAAAGGAATCCCTGTCGAGATGTATTCCTGCAAGGTTCTTACTCGCTGAACCACTACAAGCGCCCCAATCTTACGAGGACTCATGTATTCAACTGATTTCACAAATGCACGAACCATTTGCTCTTCCGCACTAATAGGCGCATTGTAGAAGAAATCAGTAGCTCGACCCAATCGTTCCAAACCAGTCCGAATCTCTGGTGAAAAAATAACCACCGCTGCAATGACCCCGTAGGTGATGATCTGATTAATCAACCAGGAAATGGTCGTCAAACCAATCATATTGGACAGAATCTGACCTAAAATAAAGACCAAGACTCCCCGCACCAAAATCATGATTTTGGTCCCTGCAATCGCTTTGGTAAAATGATATAAAATATAAGTCACAATGAGAATATCTATCAGATTGATGACTATCGTCCAAGGACTTGAAAACAAACTCGTCCAGTATTGTAAATTGGATAATTGTTGAAAATTCATCCCTGGCCTCCTCCCTGTCGAAACACTTTCTGTACCATTATACCATTTTTTGCCCATTTTTTCCCTATCCTACCTCATTTTAAATTAAGCAAAAATATGATAAAATAAACTGATTAGAAAAAACGAAGGAGAAATCATGTCTCAACTCTATGATATTACCATTGTCGGTGGCGGTCCTGTCGGGCTCTTTGCTGCCTTTTACGCCCACCTACGCCAAGCCAAAGTCCAAATCATTGACTCCCTTCCCCAGCTCGGTGGTCAACCTGCCATCCTCTACCCTGAAAAGCAAATCCTTGATGTGCCAGGTTTTTCAAACCTAACTGGGGAAGAACTGACCAATCGCTTGATTGAACAGCTAAACGGCTTTGAAACACCTGTTCACCTCAACGAAACCGTTCTTGAAATTGAGAAGCAAGATCAAGGATTCACCATCACAACCAACAAGGGAAGCCATCTGACCAAAACAGTCATCATTGCTATGGGTGGAGGTGCCTTTAAACCACGTCCGCTCGAATTGGAGAACGTTGAGGACTATGAAAATATCCACCACCACGTTTCCAACATCCAACAATACGCTGGTAAGAAAGTGACCATCCTTGGTGGTGGGGACTCAGCAGTGGACTGGGCTCTGGCTTTTGAAAAGATTGCCCCAACCACTCTCGTTCACCGCAGAGATAATTTCCGCGCCTTGGAACATAGTGTGCAAGCCTTGCAAGAATCATCTGTGACCATCAAGACACCGTTCGTTCCTAGCCAACTTATCGGAGATGGAAAAACACTCGATAAACTAGAAATCACCAAAGTCAAATCAGATGAAACCGAAACTATCGAAGTAGACCACCTCTTTGTCAACTATGGTTTCAAATCATCTGTTGGCAATCTTAAAAATTGGGGTCTGGATCTCAACCGTCACAAGATTATCGTCAATAGCAAACAAGAATCCAGCCAAGCAGGTATCTATGCTATCGGCGACTGCTGCTACTATGAAGGTAAGATTGATTTGATTGCGACAGGACTGGGTGAAGCTCCAACAGCTGTTAACAATGCCATTAACTACATTGACCCTGACCAAAAAGTACAACCCAAACACTCGACCAGTTTATAATAAAAGAACCACGGATCAACGATTCGTGGTTTTATAGTTCATCTGCAATCTTGTTTATTTTTCTGAGTCTGTGGTTGACACCACTTTTGGTCAGGGGATTGCTCAGGCTATCCGCCAACTGCTGGATAGAGTAGTCTGGGTGCTGGATCCGTAAGCGAGCCACCTCCTGCAAATCCACTGGTAAATTTTCCAAACCCATTCTATCTTTGATTTTACTGATATTATTGATAGTCTTCATGCTGGCAGAAACTGTCCGAGCGATATTAGCTGTCTCGGCATTATTGGCTCGATTGAGATCGTTACGAGTTTCACGCAAAATCTTGACGCGCTCAAAGTTATCACGCGCCTGCATAGCCCCAATCACGATCAAGAAATCCATGATGTCCTCTGCACGCTGGAGATAGGTAACTGCACCTTTCTTTCGCTCAATAACCTTGGCATCCAACAAAAACTGCTGAAGGAGAGAGGCTAGTCCATGGGCGTGGTCCAGATATACAGAACTGATCTCCAACTGGTACTTGCCAGACTCCGGATCTCGGATGCTACCATTTGCCAGAAAGGCCCCACATAAGTAAGCACGACCAGCCTCTTCATCTGCTAAGATATCGGGATCAATACCCGTCTCCAAACCAAAGAAGGAATCCGCAAGTCGCAAATCAGCTAAAAGCTCCTGCACCCTCTCATCTGTATAGACCGTATAGACACGATTCTTGCGAAGATTGCTTCTCTGATGGTGACGAATTTCTGACTTGATCTCATAAAAATGGAGAAAGGACTCATAAAGGTGCCGAGCTAACTTAGCATTTTCAGTTACGACTGACAAGGTCAAGCCCGAACTAGATAGACCGATACTGCCAGACATCTTGATAATGGCCGATAGTTCATAACGACTGAGATGGTGTTGACCAAGAATTTCCTCTTTTACTGCAACTGTAAAACTCATTTTCTCACCTGTATAATGCGCATCAATTCATCTACAATCAAATCGCCATCATGGAAGGCTCCTCCATTTTCCAAACGAAGGAAGTTGGATGAAATCACACGAGGGACCTGCTTGCAAAGACCAGCAAAATCATGCTCTACCTGAACCAAATATTCATCAAAACGGTTGGTATCCATGTATTCTCTAGGAACCTTCTCGATATTAACCAAGACCGTATCAATAAATGGCCTACCTAAGTGTCGATGGAGGACTTCCACGTGGTCACTGTCTGAAAAGTGCTCTGTTTCCCCACGCTGGGTCATGATATTGCAGACATAGGCAATCTCAGCCTTAGTCTCCAAGAGAGCCTGCCCAATCTCCTCAATGACAATATTGGGCAAAATCGATGTAAAGAGGGAACCAGGCCCCAAGACGATCATATCACTCTCTAGGATAGTATTGACCACTCGACGGCTGGCTTGGGGCGTTTCATCATCCAAGGTATTGGTCACATAGACATGGTCGATCATGCCGGGATGATCTGCAATGTGGCTCTCACCTGCCACCTCAGAACCGTCTTTAAAGACTGCATGCAGTGTCAAAGGCTGATCGCTTGAGGGGTAGATTTTTCCTGTTGTGTGGAAAAAGAGACTTAGCAGCTGCATGGCATTATAAGTGGACCCTTGCATTTCAGAAAGCCCTGCTATAATGATATTTCCTAGAGGATGACCTGCAAAAGCACCAGCGTCTTCTGAAAAGCGGTACTGAAAAACCTTCTCATAAAATTTAGGCATATCCGACATGGCTACCAGGACATTGCGAAGATCTCCTGGTGGTGTCAGCTGTTGGATATTCTTTCTTAGTTCACCAGAAGAGCCGCCATCATCAGCTACCGTTACGATGGCTGCGATATCAACATCCTTTTCTCGCAAGCTTTTCAAAATGACGGGGATACCTGTTCCTCCACCAATTACCGTTATCTTTGGTTTTCTCATGAACGGTTTACCGTTTCCTTTCTTCTGTCTTTGTCACGATGGCTTTCATTGACAGACCAGTTTTTAGCAAGGTCCTCAGCTATGCGTTTGGCAAAGGCAACACTACGGTGTTGTCCACCTGTACATCCTACTGCAATGGTTAAAACAGACTTGCCTTCTTTTTTGTAACTTGGCAAAATGGGTTCAATCAAGGCGAGTAAGTGCTGATAGAAACTTTCAGACTCTTCATGATTCATCACATAGTCATAAACTGCTTGATCCTCACCTGTCTGATTACGGAGTTCAGGGAGGTAGTATGGGTTTGGTAAGAAACGGACATCAAAGACCAAGTCTGCATCGATAGGAATACCATACTTGAATCCAAAAGACATGACTTCGATACGGAAAGACTGGGCTTGTTCTTGGTCCGAAAATTGCTCAGCAATGGTTTTACGAAGTTCACGCGGAGTAAGTTCTGTCGTATCCACCACATTTTGGCTCATGTTTTTCAAAGGTGCCAAGAGCTCGCGCTCCAGCTTGATGCCGTCCAAAATCCGACCATCCGCTGCTAGAGGGTGACTCCGTCTGGTTTCCTTGTAACGGGCCACCAATTCCTTATCTTTTGCATCCAAAAAGAGAATTTTGAAATCCAAATCATCTTGGTTTTCCAATTCATCCAAAACTGCCTGAATCTCTGAAAAGAAGGAACGGCTCCGCATGTCCACAACCAAGGCCAGTTTGTGGTCATCATCCTTGGTCTCTACCAACTGCAAAAACTTTGGCAAGAGGGCTGGTGGCATATTGTCAATAGTGAAATATCCCAAATCCTCGAAGGACTGAATGGCTACTGTTTTCCCTGCGCCACTCATCCCTGTCACAATCACCAGGTGAAGTTGTTTCTTTGTCATCTATCTCTCCTTATATCAAAAAAAGTTTGGCAGAGCCAAACTTCAACTAGCTTATCCAATCTCTGCGATCACTTCAATTTCGACTTTTACATCACGAGGAAGACGTGCAACCTCTACAGCTGAACGAGCTGGAAATTCCTCTTTAAAGGCAGTCTGGTAAACCTCGTTAAAAGGAACAAAGTCATTCATATCGCTCAAGAAGCAAGTTGTTTTAACAACATGGTCAAAGTCTGTTCCTGCTTCTGCCAAAATAGCGCCGATATTTTTCAAGACTTGTTCTGTCTGTTCTTGGATCGTTTCTCCTACAATTTCTCCAGTTTCAGGAGATAGGGGAACTTGACCGCTAGCAAACAAAAGATTGCCAACGATTTTCCCTTGAACATAAGGTCCGATTGCTTTTGGAGCTTTGTCTGTATGAATTGTTTTTGCCATTTCTTTCCCTCACAATTTTTCTAATATTGCATCCCAAGCCTGATCCATCCCTGCCTTGCTGACAGATGAAAAGAGGATGAAGTCGTCACTTGGGTCAAAGTTTAATTTCTTTTTGATTGCTGATTCGTGCTTGTTCCACTTACCGCGAGGAATCTTGTCTGCCTTGGTCGCAACGATGATAACCGGAATCTCATAATACTTGAGAAATTCATACATCTGCACATCATCTGCTGACGGGTCGTGGCGGAGATCCACCAGACTGACCACGGCACGGAGATTTTCCCGAGTGGTCAAATACTCCTCAATCATGCGCCCCCACTTTTCACGCTCCTTTTTGGAAACGCGGGCATAACCATAACCTGGTACATCCACAAAGCGCATCTTGTCATCAATGTTAAAGAAGTTGAGGAGCTGGGTCTTCCCAGGTTTTCCTGATGTACGGGCCAAATTCTTTCGGTTCAACATGGTGTTGATAAAGCTAGATTTGCCGACATTTGAACGGCCTGCAAGGGCGATTTCTGGCAGTTCATCCTGCGGATAGTGGGACTTGTTTGCCGCACTGAGCAAGATTTCAGCATTGTGTGTATTGATTTCCATAGTCACCTCTAGGCTGTTTCTAGGATTGGTTTTTCCGTTCCATCGACAGCTTCTTTTGTGATGCGGACCAATTTCACATTTTCCTGACTTGGCACTTCAAACATAACATCTAGCATGGTTTCTTCTATGATGGAGCGAAGACCACGCGCACCAGTCTTGCGTTCGATAGCCTTATTGGCGATTTCCTGAAGGGCTTCATCATCAAATTCCAACTCAACATCATCATAAGAAAGCAAGGTTTGGTATTGTTTCACCAAGGCATTTCTTGGCTCCTTCAAGATACGAACCAAGTCATCGACCGTCAATTGCTCAAGAGCAGCAAAGACGGGTAAGCGTCCAATCAACTCAGGGATAATCCCAAATTTTTGAATATCTTCTGCGATGATTTCTTGCATGTAGGAGCTATTTTCGTCAATCGCCTTGTTATTTTGGCCAAAACCGATGACTTTTTCTCCCAGACGTTGTTTGACGATTTCTTCGATGCCATCAAAGGCACCACCCACGATAAAGAGGATATTCTTGGTATCCACCTGAATCATCTCTTGTTGCGGATGTTTGCGTCCACCTTGAGGCGGTACGCTGGCTACAGTTCCCTCAATAATCTTGAGGAGGGCTTGTTGCACCCCTTCACCAGAAACGTCACGTGTGATAGACACATTCTCGCTCTTCTTGGCAATCTTGTCAATTTCATCCACGTAAATAATCCCACGCTCTGCACGTTCGATGTTAAAGTCAGCGGCCTGCAAGAGTTTGAGGAGGATATTTTCCACGTCCTCACCCACATACCCAGCCTCAGTCAGAGCTGTCGCATCTGCAATAGCAAAAGGCACATTCAAGCTCTTAGCCAAAGTCTGAGCCAAGAAGGTTTTCCCAGAACCAGTTGGGCCAATCATCAAGATATTTGACTTCTGCAAATCCACATCTTCTGACTCTTCACGAGTATCGTGGAAATTGATGCGTTTGTAGTGGTTGTAAACTGCCACTGCCAAGGCACGTTTAGCACGATCCTGACCGATCACATAGTGATTTAGGATATTGAGGAGCTCGATTGGTTTTGGTACTTCAGACAAATCTGCCAAGACTTCCTCAGCCAACTCCTCCCGAATGATTTCCTGGGCCAATTCCACACATTCATTACAGATAAAGGCATTGTTCCCAGCGATTATTTTCTTTACTTCTTCTTGGCTTTTGCCACAAAATGAGCAATAAACCATCATATCATTTTTCCTATTTGTAGGCATGATTTCCTTCCATTCTAATTTATCATTCTATCTAAAATAAGGTCATATAAAAAGCGTGGACACTGTTTACCAGATTGGTAAAAGCATTCAACCAGAGTAAGGCAGACAGTCCATAGCGCTTCTTACGAAAAGCCTGTGCTCCAGTCAAAATACAGATCACACACAACAAAGCTGTAAAAAATCCAAATATACTGCGCTCCATTAGACTTCCTTTCTATCTCGGTATTCGATGGTAAAATCATAGTCGTTTTTCTCATCTCGGGTGTAAGATTTGCTTGCTACTGTCTCAAAATGAGACAAGTCAAACTCCTCAGGGAAATAGGTATCTCCCTCCACCTGAGCATGAATCTGTGTCACGATGATTTCATCTAAATAAGGCTCAAAAGCCTGAAAAATCTGCTTTCCGCCAATGATATAGAGATTTTTTTCCTGACTCTGATACCACGCTAAAACAGACTCCACATCTTGAAATACGAGCGCCCCATCTATGACTTCTTCGCTATTTCGCGTTAAAATCAGGGTTTGCCGTTTTGGAAGCAGACGACGTCCCATACCATCAAAGGTCACTCGTCCCATCAGTATAGCATGATTTAAAGTTGTTTCCTTAAAATGTTGCAACTCTGCTGGCAAATGCCAAGGGAGACGATCTTCCTTCCCAATCACACCTTTTTCATCTTGGGCCCAAATGGCTATGATTTTCTTTGTCATGCTTCCGTCCTTTTTATTGATACTACTATTTTATCAAAATTCTCCCAAAAAGGCTGTTTTGAAACGCGCGCAAAAGAGAGAAAAGGAGCAGGCTTCATTCAGCCTGCTCCTCTCGCCCTTAGGACATATATTTTTTTGCTTCTGATTCGATTTTTTCAACCACTTCTTGGATACTTAGTCCAGTTGTGTCAAGGTAAACTGCATCCTCAGCCTGTTTGAGAGGTGAGGTTTCACGATGACTATCCTTGTAGTCACGTGCCGCAATTTCCTCTTTCAACGTTTCCAAGTCAGTTTCAATCCCTTTAGCAATATTTTCCTTGTAACGACGCTCTGCTCTTTCTTCAACAGAAGCCACTAGGAAAATCTTGAGTTCAGCTTTTGGTAAAACAACTGTCCCGATATCACGCCCATCCATGACGATACCACCTTGCTGAGCAATCTCTTGCTGGAGCGAAACCAGTTTCTCACGCACTTCAGGAATGGCAGCAATGCTTGAAACCTTGTTGGTCACTTCATTTTCACGAATCGGATGCGTAATCTCAACATCCCCTACAAAAACAAGTTGCTCACCTGTTTCTGAACGACCAAAACTAATGGGGTGTTGGTTAAGAAGCTCAAGAAGTTGGTCTACATTTCCTGCATCCAACTGGTGCTTGAGCGCTATATAAGTCGCAGCACGGTACATAGCACCTGTATCGAGATAAGTGTAACCAAAATCTTTAGCGACAATCTTTGCGACCGTACTCTTACCACTCGAAGCTGGACCATCGATAGCAATTTGAATTGTCTTCATGACCGACTCCTATCTTGTCTTAATCACATCACCTGGGTTGGCAAACCAAGATCCAGATGACATGTGAGAAGGATTTAGGGCTTCTAGCTGGGCAATGGAAATCCCTGCACGTTGAGCAAGAGCTGCTTCTCCCTCTCCAGGTTGTACTGTAAGTGTTCCTTCACCCTCTGCATGTTCTTCCGAACTGCTCTCTGAAGGTGTTGATTCAGAAGAAGCTGTTTCCTCTACCTTGCTACTTGAAGATGATGATGCTTCTACTTTAGAACTTGAACTTGTAGAAGGAGACGATGCATCATAGAAGTCCTTCAAAGATGAAGTACGATTGCTTCCTCCGGTTGATAGGTAAATCAATACAACTACCATTGCTACAACGATTACAAAGAAGAGGCTAGCTAGAACCGTCAAGACACGATTCGCAACAACGCCTTTCCCTTTTTGTTTCCGGTGTCGACGCTCTGATCTTGTTTCTTCCTCATTGTTTTCGTAAATATCTTCTTGCCACGGTTCTTTTTCCATACCTTACTCCTTGTTTTTTTTACATTTTCTTATTACAATATAAATATGAAAGTCACACTTATACCCGAACGGTGCATCGCCTGCGGGCTTTGCCAAACCTACTCTGAACTCTTTGATTATCACGATAATGGAATCGTTCGCTTTTATGATGATCCAGTTGAATTGCAAAGAGAAATCGCTGAGACCAGCGATGTTCTGGAGGCCATCAAAAATTGTCCTACAAGAGCACTTCTAAAAGATCCATCGTAGGAAGCAGGGAATAAATATAATTGATTTTTTCTCATTTTTCCCACACCTACTAGTTTAGCATATTTCTAGGTAAAATTATAGTCTTTTTTGGTTATTTTTTCCTTCAATAATAGAAAGGTCACTTTTTTCTTTGACGAGATAGAGTGGTCTTTTTTTGGTCTCTAGATAAATCTTACTGATATACTTACCGAGAATCCCAATCGTCAGGAGTTGAATCCCTCCAAGAAAGAGGATGACAGCCATCAAAGACGTCCAACCAGATGTCGGATTTCCCAAGATAAGAGTCCGAAACACTACAAAAACTGTCATCACAAAAGAAAGAAAACAAGATAGAAGTCCCGCTACAAAAGCTATACTCAAGGGAAAATCTGAAAAATTGAGAATTCCTTCAATCGAGTAGAAAAAGAGTTGTCTAAAACTCCAACTGGTCTTGCCAGCCTGTCGTTCAACGTTTGGATAATCAAGATAGTGCGTTTTAAAACCCACCCAGGCAAAGAGTCCTTTAGAAAAACGATTGGATTCGGTCAGGGTCAAAATAGCATCTACCACAGATCGTCTCATCATGCGAAAATCACGGACACCTGAGGGCAGAGCTACTGGGCTAATTTTTTGCATGAGGCGGTAAAAGAGGTCAGCACAGAGACTGCGAAAGAAGGGTTCTCCCTCCCGACTAGTTCTCCGTGTCCCAACACAGTCCAAGTCTGCATTCTGGTCTAGTAAGGCTTTCATCTCAAGTAGCATACTAGGAGGATCCTGAAGGTCTGCATCCATCACGACCACCAAGTCTCCAGTTGCATGCTGCAAACCTGCGTATAAGGCTGCCTCTTTCCCAAAATTTCGTGAGAATGAGACATAACGGACCGCAGGATTTTGCTCCCGATAGGTCTTCAAAAGCTCTAAGGTCCCATCGCTTGAGCCATCGTCTACAAAGACATATTCGACTTCTGCTCCCAAGTCAGGAAGCAGAGCTTCCACAGACTGATAAAAAAGAGGAAGTACTTCCTCTTCGTTTAGACAAGGGACGATGATTGAAATCATCATCTTAGTCTTCAAATCCATTTGGATGCTTGCTTTGCCAACGCCATGCGTCTTCGCACATTTGGGTGATGTCGAGTTCTGCTTCCCATCCGAGTTCTGCTTTGGCTTTTGCTGGGTCTGAGTAGCAGGCAGCGATATCACCTGGGCGGCGTTCTACGATGCGGTAAGGAATAGGACGTCCCACTGCTTTTTCCATATTTTGGATAATTTCAAGAACGGAGTAACCTTTACCAGTTCCAAGGTTATAAATGTTTAGACCTGAACCTTTTTGGAGTTTTTTCAAAGCTGCAACGTGACCTTTAGCTAGGTCTACGACGTGGATATAGTCACGAACACCGGTTCCATCTTCTGTATCGTAATCATCTCCAAACACTTGTACTTGTTCTAGTTTGCCCACTGCTACTTGTGAAACATAAGGTAAGAGATTGTTTGGAATTCCATTTGGATTTTCTCCTAGGTCTCCACTTTCATGCGCTCCGATTGGGTTGAAGTAACGAAGCAAGACCACATTCCATTCTAAGTCTGCCTTGTAGATATCGGTCAAAATCTCCTCTAACATGAGCTTAGTACGGCCGTACGGGTTGGTCACTGAAAGTGGGAAATCTTCCAAGATTGGAACAGTATGAGGGTCTCCGTAAACTGTCGCAGAAGAACTGAAGATGATGTTCTTACAATTATTTTCTTCCATAGCTTTCAAAAGGCTGACAGTTCCTGCGATATTGTTATCATAGTAGGCAAGAGGGATACGGGTTGATTCGCCAACAGCCTTCAAACCAGCAAAGTGAATCACACCAGTCGGTTCTTCCTGCTTGAAAATATCTCTGAGAGTATCAGTATCACGGATATCTGCCTCATAAAAAGGAATCTCAACTCCTGTGATTCTTTCAACAACTTCTAAACTTTTACGATTGCTATTGACAAGATTATCCACCACAACCACTTGATGACCTGCTTGGATCAACTCAATAACAGTGTGGGTTCCGATAAATCCAGCACCACCAGTTACCAAAATCTTTTCTTGCATCTTTTTTCCTCGATTCTCGGATTATTTTTTCTTATTTTATCATTTTTGATAGGGAATGTCATTTGACATCCTAAACTACCTGCTAAAATTTCAGTAAAATACTTATTCGCTTTTTACTCGTTTGACATAGTTTGCAATTGGATAGTTTACTGGGTCCAAGGTCAACTCCTTGTCTTGGACCAGCTGGGCTAGATGGTAACCGATAATCGGACCAGTTGTGAGGCCTGATGAACCTAGTCCACTAGCCGCATAGACACCTGCCAATCCTGGTACCTGCCCAAAGAAAGGGGAGAAATCACTGGTATAGGCACGAATTCCCACACGCTCACCCGATGATTTCGCTTCTGCCAAGGCTGGATAGTGAGGCAAGGCTGCTTCCTCCATTTGTTGAAGCAAGGGTTCATCCACCGTCAAGTCAAATCCCATATCATTTTCATGGGTAGCACCTAGGGACAATTTCCCACCTGCAAAAGGAATCAAATCCCACTCCCCTTCTGGCATGACAACAGGGTAAGATTTCATATCTTTGGTAAGTTGATAATCTCGTAGTTGTCCCTTTTGGGGACGAACATCTACCTCATATCCTAAAGGTTTCAAAATGTCCCCCAACCAAGCTCCCGACGCCAAAATAACTTGATCAAACACTTCTTCACCAATCTGGTAACCGGATGCTAAAGGTGTCAGACTCACTTTTTCTTTGACCAGCTTGACCTGACTGGCTTCTAGCAAACGAGTCACTAAGAGCTGGCCATCCACCCGTGCCCCACCAGAAGCGTAGATCAGGCGGTCGAATCCCTGCAAGCCAGGGAATAATTCATTTGCAGACGCTTGGTCTAGAATGGCTAATTGACCTATCAAGGGAGATTCTTCCCTACGCTGGAGTGCTAGTTCATAGAGTTCTTCTAACTTGGATTCATCCTTTTTCAAGAGAAAAACTCCCGAACGCTGGTAAAAGTCGATTTCCTGTCCTGACTTTTCTAAATCAGCCAACAAATCCACATAAAAGTCAGCCCCCAAGCGCGCCATCTTGTACCAAGCTTTATTGCGACGTTTGGAAAACCAAGGACTGATAATTCCCGCTGCTGCCTTGGTTGCCTGACCTTGGCCATGGTCAAAAACAGTCACCTCTAAATCTGCTTCTTTGGAGAGGTAGTAGGCAGCTGTCGCCCCCACAATCCCTGCTCCGATAATGGCAACTTTTTTCATTGTCTTCACTTTCTAACTAGATATGGTGGAAAGGATTGGTCGATGCTTGGCTAGGTATGATATCAATGGTCCAATCCTTTTCTGCCTTCCATTGATTAAGGAGGTCAGCAATTTTTTCGACAAAAAGAATTTCGATATAGTGGCCCGGGTCCAGCGCCAACAGGCCATCAGACAGCATATCCTGAGCTGTATGATAGTAGATATCCCCAGTGATGTAGACATCTGCTCCCTTTACTAAAGCATCCTTATAGAAAGATTGACCACTACCACCACAGATGGCTACTCTTGAAATAGGCTTCTGCAAATCACTCTCTTGATAATGAACCATTCGAAGACTATCTAGACCAAAGACTTGCTTGACATGTTGGGCCAATTCCCCAAATGTCTGAGGCTGAATATTCCCAATACGACCAATCCCACGTCCTGGACTTGTCTCCTGTAGATAAGTAGTCTCCTCAATTCCTAGCATCTGGCAGAACCAGTCATTGAGACCATTCTCAACGATGTCAATATTGGTATGGCTGACATACACTGCAATGTCATGCTTAATCAAATCAATGTAAATCTGATTTTGCGGACGACTGGCTACCAAGTCCTTGATGGGACGAAAGATAGGCGCGTGCTTAACGATAATCAAATCCACACCCTTTTCAATGGCCTCTGCCACCGTCTCTTCTCGAATATCGAGGGCAACCATGACCCTTTGGATATCCTTGTCCAAAGTACCGATTTGCAGGCCACGACTGTCTCCCTCCATTGAAAATTCCTGAGGACAAAAGGCTTCATATGCGTTAATTACTTCACTTGCTAGCATGGAGTACCTCCTTGATGGCTTGAATTTTATCTACTAAAACTTGTCGTTCCTCCAGATTTTTTTCCGGGATTTGTTCGAGAGCGAACTCTAGCTTAACCGCTTCTTTTTGCCATTTTTGGACAAATACTGGACTGACCTCTTTGGACAAGAAAGGTCCAAAGCGAACATCACTGGCTGATAGCTTCATTTGTCCTGATTCCACCACCAAAATCTCGTAGAATTTGCCTGCTTCTTCTAGGATGCTTTCTGCCACAATCTGAAAATCGTTATCTTGCAACCAAATACGCAAGTCGTCTTCACGATTATTGGGTTGGAGGATTAAACGCTCTACATTAGCTAGCTTTTCCAAACCTTCTTGCAATATGGTAGCAATCAAACGGCCACCCATACCAGCAATGGTGATAACCGATACTTGGTCAGCCTCTTCAAAGGCTGCCAAGCCATTGGCTAAACGAACCTGAATTTTCTCCTTTAGACCGTGATTCTCAACATTTTTCACCGCTGACTGGTAGGGGCCTTCCACCACCTCACCTGCAATGGCGCTTTTGATTTGGTCTCTCTCAACTAACTCGATGGGCAGATAAGCATGGTCACTTCCCACATCTAGTAAAATAGCTCCCTGTGGTACAAAGGACGCCACCAATTCTAATCTCTTTGAAATCATCTTCTCTCACTTTCCAAAACTCTATTACCTCTTATTATACCATATTTCAGCTAGCAATCTTGCACCTAAAAAGACCACAATCCACAGATTGCAGTCTTTCTTTATTTTCTAGCTTGGTAACGACTGGTTAGAATGAAAATCACCGTAAATACCAGCATCATGGCCCCATAAACAGGTAACGTTTGTCCAGTTAAGGTTGAAATTTCAAGTAGTTTTTGAATCCTTGGGAAGAGAGCTGTGGCTAGGAAGCCTCCTACTGACCAAACAATCAAGAGGACACGCCAGAGGGTAAATGGCATGCAGGCTCTAAATACAGATAAGAAACCAATTGACCCCAAGAGATAATAGAGTAGGGTTGAGATTTCTAACTCAGACCAACCTTGACTCGCTCCAAAAATTTTCACAAAAAGAACGCTGAACACAACCATCAGTGCGCTTGGTAGGGCACGAAGCATGGATTTTCTGAGGAAGTTTGCTTCGACTGGTTTGATATTTCGCTCAAAAGTCAGAACAAATGGCGGGAACCCTTCCACGAACTGGTCAATCATGGTAATCTGGATTGGAATGAAGGGGAAAATCAAAATCCACTCAGACCGTCCTAGAAGAGCACTGGCGATACAGATGACAGCGAGCAAGAAGGAATAGATTGTCTTTATCAAGAAAATCGGTGCAATATGGGCAATGTTATTGACCACACGACGACCTTCAAAGAGAATCTCAGGAACATCATTAAAGTCAGAGTTCAAGAGAACCAGATTAGCAATCTGACGAGTCGCAGGATCTCCTTCAGCCATAACGATCGAACAATCTGCTTCGCGGAGAGCTAGGATATCATTGACACCATCCCCTGTCATTGCCGTTGTATGCCCTGCTTTTTTCAGAGTTTGGATGATGATTTTCTTTTGATGAGGGGAAACACGTCCGAAAATAGCTGTCTCTTCAGCCATGGCAACCAATTCCTCATCCGTGATTTTTGAGCAATCTACATAGCTGTGATAGTCCGCAAAACCAGCCTTTTGGGCAATGCTGGAAACCGTGACTGGATTATCACCAGAGATAATCTTGAGGCCCACTTCCTGAGAACGGAGATAATTCAGCGTCTCAGCTGCTCCTTCTCGAATCGGGTCCAAGATTTCCAGCAAGGCCAGGGCTTGAATGTCAGACGGTTTCTGTGGTTTGTGATGATCTAGTTTTTCCTGACTGAGGGCCAAGACCAAGACACGTGACCCTCTCTCCAAGGCCTCTCTGGCTTCTGATACTTCAGAGTCCAACAACATCTCAGGAGCTCCCAAGAAAACTGTCCCTAGCCCTTCTAACTCCATAGCTCCCCACTTGCGGTCGCTAGAGAAGGGAAGATTCGAGATCATAGGATAGGCTACTTGACCTTGGAAACGCTGGCGAATGGCTTGAGCTGTTGGATTTTTATCCTCACTATGAGCGATATAGCTAGTCAAAATGCTGGCAATAGCCTCATCACCATAAGTTTCCGTCAGAGGAAGAACAGCCTCCACCTGCATCTTTCCTTGGGTGATAGTGCCCGTCTTGTCCAGACAGAGCATATCCACGCGCGCCAAGGTCTCGACAGAGTACATCTCCTGCACTAAAACCTTTTTCAAGCCCAGCTTAATCACCGCAGTCAAGAGCGAAGTAATGGTCAAAAGGGCAATTCCCTTGGGTAACATACCCAAAAGGGCTGTCGACGAATTTACAACGGATGACTTGAGGGGCAAGCCCTTTAACATCAAGGCTTCTAGCAGGAGAGCTAGACCAAAGGGAATGATAATCTTTCCCGTAAAACCAGCTAGCTTGTCTAGCGATTTCATGATACGGGAGTTGATCGGTTTCACTGTCTTAGCTTCCAGCATGAGTTTGGAAGCATAGTTGTCTGCCCCGACATGGTGAACTTGAGCCAAAACTGCGCCACTGGCTAGGAAACTCCCTGATAAAAGCAAGGCATCCACTTCTTTTTGCACCAAATCACTCTCACCCGTCAACATAGCTTCATTGACTTCCGCAAATCCTTCCAGAACCAGAGCATCACTAGGAATCTGCTCCCCAGCAGACAAACGAATGACATCTCCTAGAACCAACTCTTCTGGATCGAGATCGACTTCTTGACCATCACGGATGGTTTTGACCTTTTCCTTAGTCATGAGATTGAGCTTGTCCACCATGTGTTTAGCCCGTAGCTCAGTCACAATCCCAGAAAAAGCGTTAAAGCAGATAACGGCAAAGAAAACCAGATTGCTCCAAGCCTGCACAAAGGCCAGCGCTAGGGCAATAACAAAGTTTAATGCGTTAAAAAGTGTAAAAACATTTCGTTTGATGATTTGCCAAGTACTGGTACTGGCTGAAGCGGTAAAGTCATTGACCAAACCTTGAGCCTGTCTTTCCTTGACTTCTCTTTGGGTTAATCCCATAATCTTATTTTTATCCATAAATTCTATCATATCATTTTTTTTAAAAGAATTCTAATCCCATCTAAAACTGTTGGCTGATAACTGAAAAAGTTTGCCAGTAGTCTTTTGATAAGGTATAATAATAAAAGCAATACAATCGAAGGAGATCTCATGTTTTATACTTATTTGCGTGGACTAGTCATGCTGATCTTGTGGTCCATCAATGGCAATGCCCACTATCACAATACTGATAAAATCCCTAGCCGAGACGAAAACTATATCCTGGTCGCACCTCATCGTACCTGGTGGGATCCTGTTTACATGGCCTTTGCGACCAAGCCAAAACAGTTCATCTTTATGGCCAAAAAAGAGCTGTTTAACAACCGTATCTTTGGCTGGTGGATCCGTATGTGCGGCGCCTTTCCTATCGACCGGGAAAAACCTAGTGCCTCTGCCATCAAGTACCCTATCAACGTCCTCAAAAAAAGCGACCGCTCTCTCATCATGTTCCCAAGTGGGAGCCGTCACTCAAATGATGTCAAGGGTGGAGTAGCCTTGATTGCTAAAATGGCTAAGGTTCGTATCATGCCGGTTACCTACACCGGTCCCATGACCTTGAAAGGCTTGATTAGCCGTGAACGTGTGGATATGAACTTTGGAAATCCTATCGATATCTCAGACATTAAGAAAATGAATGATGAAGGGATTGAAATGGTTGCAGACCGTATCCAAGCAGAATTCCAACGTTTGGACGAAGAAACCAAGCAATGGCACAATGATCAAAAACCAAACCCACTCTGGTGGTTTGTCCGCATCCCTGCCCTTATCCTTGCAGTGTTTGTTGGTATCCTAACGATTATCTTTAGCTTTATCGCAAGCTTTATCTGGAATCCAGATAAGAAGAGAGAGACTCTTGGTTAAAAAATACAATTATCCCTTAGCTTTTGCCAAGGGATATTTCTTTTATTCGATTTTCCATTTTTGGGACAACCAGTTGGAAAAGGCTAGAAATCGCTCAGCCACTTGCTCATGATGCCCATAAGGATCAAAAACAAACTGCCCAGTCAGATAACGTTTCTGAAGACTGGTATGGATCTGCTCAGCATAGGCTGGTGCTTGACCCAAGCGATTGGTATGATGGGCTCCTTCTGTTTGGCCATTCTGTAAATACAGCAAACAATCTAAATTTTTCACCTTTTCTTCCCTGCAATAAGTCGTAAAATCAGGGTACCAAAAGGAACCACAGATAGAGAAGATACAGGAGACCTTATCAAAATGGAAAAGACTGTATACAGCCGCCAAACCACCTAGTGAGTAACCCCCATAAGCAAGGCGATTTTTGTCCAGACGATAAAGCGACTGCAGCTTGTCTAAAAGACTACCAAATAAATGATCATGATAGGCATTTGCCTGACCCCCAAAATCCAGAGTCCCCTCTCTCAGAGCAGCTGCCTTCCATGGAGTGTAGTCATCTAGGCGATTTTTAGAGGTCAAGCCCACTAAAATCACAGATTCAGAAAGGGAAGATAGAAAATCCAAGTTTCCATCATTCAAGAGAATCGCTGGATAGGTTTGATTGGGGTCATAGGTCGAAGGAAGACTGACCTTGACTTGGATCCCTTCCCAATCAAACTCATTATTTATTGATAAAGTCATTGATTTTCTCAAGGGAATCAATCACTGCTGGACCATAATCCATCAACTCATCGTAAGAAATAGTCATGATTTTTTGATTCTTAATTGCAGGAACGTTTTCCAAAACTTCATTTGCCTTCATCAACTCTACTGCGTTAGCATCCAATTTTTTATTGCGGTCGCTGGTTACATAGATAATCAACTCAGGATCCATTGACACGAGATTTTCCAAGGTCAAGCCTGATGTTCCCGTTGCAACGTTGGTATAACCAAGTTGATTCAACAAGCTTTCTTGCAAAGCAGACTTGTAGGCACCAAAGGTTTCATCATTATAAGCAACCATAATCAAAGCCTTTTTCTTTTCACCTTGGCTTGTTGGATTTGCTTTCTTAACAGCGTCAATTTTAGCTTGTAATTGGGCTGCGTATTCATTAGCCTTGTCCTGAACATTGAAAATCATTCCAAGATTTTTGACATCTTCTACGATATTTCCCAAATCTTGCTGAATTGTTGAGAGAGAGGCTTTTTGCGTAAAGACTGGGATTTTATTTTCATTCCAAGTGCTAACTGTCCCCAAGGATTTTTCAGAAAACATCATATTTCGACCCATCACAGCATCTGGCTCATAAGAAAGGACTGTCTCTTGTGAGACTGTTTTTTTGTCCCCAATTTGAGGAATCGTCGCAATAGCATCCTTGTATTTGTCCGTTACAGCATTGTCCGGGTTGAGCATGCCAGCAATTTTATCCTTCAAGCCTAACTCCAATAAGATTTCAGTGGTTGAAAGATTGTTGGTAATAACTTTTTCAGGTGCCTTGTCAAAGACTTGTTCGACTTCATTTCCCTTAGCATCATAGGTCTTGACCGTTAACGGATAAGTCGTCTCTGTGCTGGCCTTTTGACTTGTTTCTGTGCTAGACTGCGTGGTAGCTTTTTCTGTAGTAGTGTTACCACAAGCTGCCATGGTTAGGGTAGCTACTGTTACGAGTAAAATGCTTAGTGTTTTTTTCATTTTGTTTTCCTTTTCATTCTTATAAATAGTGAATCATGGCTTGCTGATCCTCAGTCCAAGTAACCTGACTTTGAACTCCGTATACAGTTTGCAATGACTCTGGGGTGATGGTCTCCTTTGGAGTCCCTTGGTAAAGGATTTCCCCCTCTTTCATCAGATAGAGATAATCCGAATAGCGACAAGCAAGTTGAATATCATGTAGGACAGCTAAAACATTGACCTTGAGATTCTTCACAATGGCCAACAAGTCTAACTGGTACTTGATATCCAGGTGATTGGTTGGTTCGTCTAGGAGCAAGAGAGTCGGTTCTTGCGCCAAGGCGCGTGCTAATAAGACTCGCTGTTTCTCCCCACCTGAAAGAGACGAATAGAGACGAGTTTTCTTCTCAAGCATATCCACCTTGACGAGAGCATCTTGAACAAGGGCATAATCCCTTTCCTTTTCCTTCTGTAAAAAAGAGAGATGGGGCGTTCTTCCCAGCAAGACGATTTCCTCAACTGTACAATCAAACTGCAATTGATTAAACTGGGTGACAACTGCCATTTGCTTGGCTGTTTCTTTAAGTGACCAATGCTCCAGCGGTTTTCCATCTAGGCTTATCAAGCCTTTGTCCGCCCTTTCCTGACGATAGAGGAGTTTAAGCAGGCTGGTTTTTCCACTTCCATTTGGCCCTAGTATCGTATGAAATTGATGCCCCTCAACTTTAAGAGAAACTCCTTTGAGGATTTTTTTCTCTCCTAGTCCAAAGTGGACATCCTGACAAATCAAGTCCATATCAGGTCCTCACCTCCCTTCGCCTACCTCCAACAATGTAAATAAAGAAGGGAGCACCTACTAAGGCTGTGAAAATACCAATTGGAAGCTCAGCATTGGGAATGATGACACGAGAGAGTACATCTGCCCAGATGACAAAGAGGGCACCCAGTAAGGTCGCAACGGGAAAAAGTCTCCTGTAATTCGTTCCTACTAACCCTCGAGCTAAGTGAGGAGTAATGAGACCAACAAATCCAATAATCCCACAGGTTGCCACTAAGACAGCTGTCAGCACAGCCACCATGGTCACATAAAGATACCAATAGAAGCGTAAGGGAATTCCCAAAGTTAAAGCAGCCTCATCTCCCATCATCATCGCATTAAAAACACGATACTGAGTAGAGAAAAATAGAAAGGCCAATCCTACTACTATAGTTGGCAGGACTAAGTCAGACCAGGTAGTCCCGGCAAGCGAGCCCATAGTCCAAAACTTAATGGTCATCACACTGTCAGCATTAGCCCCAACTGAGATAATAAAGTTGGAAAAGGCTAGAAAGAGAGCGTTGACCACCGTTCCTGATAAAATCAGACTAGAAGTCGTCATCCTTCCCTGCATAGAGGCAATGATAAGGACAGCGATTGTTGCCAAAATAGCTCCAAGGAAAGCTCCAAGGCTAATCACCAATTTTAAACCAAGAATGATGCTTAAGGTTGCTCCTAGAGTTGCACCCGCAGAAATTCCTAAGACATAAGGCTCTGCGATGGGATTGTTCACTGAAGACTGCATCACGCTACCACACATAGAAAGACCAGCCCCTACTATCAGACCTAATAATACTCGGGGGAATCTCATGTTCCATACAATGGCAAGAGTAGACTTGGAAACCTCTCCTATCTCAAGAGGAAATCCCAATCTGCTCAAAATGATCCGATAGGTATCTCCTAAGTCAATCGCTACGGACCCCATAGAAACAGCTAGAAAAAGTGAAATTCCTAAAACACTTAGCAAAACACCTAAAAGTAACACAAATTGTACGTTCTGTCGGCTTCCAGAAAATTTGGAAAGCATGAAAACCTCCTTAGACAAAATTAAAAATTTAGAAAATTCTCATAAAAAGTATACCATATTTCTATTAGATGAACAAGGATGGAGACATATATAGAAAAAGCCCTCTGAATATCAGAGAGCTTGATTTGAGCTCGGGCTAAAATCCTAGTGAAACAAAAAAATCTACACGATCAGAAAAGTCTCTATCGTGCCATTTTCATACATAATGTATAGTCCAAGTAGAATGAATACTAAGGGCACAATGATTCGCTCGTATTTTTCAATTGTCTCGAATATTAACGGAATAGAGGATAACACCCGACTAATCTCGCAAAAGATAATTATGCCGATTACAAACACAAGCAACGCCACGAGGGTCTTTGACCAATCTAACGAAGCAAAATAAGGTATATAGATACCTAAATTATCTCCGCCAGACGCAATTGTCAGCAATGTAACTGTCCAAAACAGTTGATTTGCCTTGCTTTGTTCTAATCTTTCAATAATTTCTTCCTCTTCTTCCTCACCTTCTCCAACAATTGCAAAGCGAATCCCTAAATAGATAGGGATTAAACCAAGCAATCCAACCATCCATTCTTCAGGAACGAAATTAACGACATAAGCAGCAACTAAACTCGCCCCTACAAGTAAGCCTGTTCCTAGATATTGCCCCGCATAAATATGCCATTTCTGTTTATTCTGTGATAGCTGTGCAAATAAAATAATTAAAATAATTAAATAATCGATACTGGTGGAAATATAAACACCAATAGCAGATATGATTGTCTGTCCCATAAAAACCTCCTGTATTAGTTAGTAATAAATCAGCAGATTTTAGGAGAGCACAGACACATTAATTTAGCTATCGCTAGTGGGTAATGTCGAACGTAGGAAAGCATTTTACTCCTCCTCAAAACGTAGTTACAAAGTAATTTCTAACTGGAATTCGGTGACTACTTCCATGTAAAGTATAACATACTATACTTTACTTCGTAAAGTGTTGGCTCTCCGAGGGGGCTTGCAGACAGTTACTCGGCTTTTCAAGCCGAGTAACTGCGCACCTTCATGGTGTCATTAGCTGATACCATTTGAGGTTTTTGTAGTCTCCAAAATTGTGACCGATAAAACCTCAATAAAAAAGCTCTCTGAATATCAGAGAGCTGATTTGAGCTCGGGCTAAAATCCTAGTGAAAAAGATGAAACTCCTTGTGTTCATCGAACACTGTTTCCTTTCCCTATTT